>NZ_JBFBDY010000029.1:0-30016 GCF_040683475.1 Kitasatospora sp. NPDC093558
CCCGCTGCACGGGGAGCAGCGGGCCCTCTTCGTCGGTTCGTGTCCGTCGTCGTCGCGCGGCCGTGTGCAGCCGCGTGCCGCCGTGTGCCCTCGCGTGCGCCGTCGTGCGCCGCCGCCGGCGCGGCGTTCAGGCCTGGGCGACGAACACGTGCTGGGCGATGTCCTTGCCCAGTTCGGCGGCGTTCTCGCCGGTGCCCACCAGGACGCCGCCGACGCCGGGGCTCACCTTGACCGTCGAGCCCGGCCGGACGCCCGCCCGGCGCAGGGTGCGCATCAGGCCCTCGTCGGTCTGGATGGGCTCGCCGATGCGGCGGACCACGACGCTGACGCCCTCGTCGCCCGGCTTGACCGAGTCGAGCTGGACGAGCGCGGCGTCGAAGCCCTCGCCCTCGGCCTTGGCGTCGCCGAGCTCGTCGAGGCCCGGGATCGGGTTGCCGTACGGGGACTGGGTCGGGTGGCCGAGCATGGCGAGCACCTTGCGCTCGACGGTCTCGCTCATGACGTGCTCCCAGCGGCACGCCTCCTCGTGCACCTGCTCCCACTCCAGGCCGATCACGTCGACCAGCAGGCACTCGGCGATGCGGTGCTTGCGCATGACGCGCACCGCGAGCCGGCGGCCCTCCTCGGTGAGCTCCAGGTGGCGGTCGCCCGCGACCTGGAGGAGCCCGTCACGCTCCATCCGGCCGACGGTCTGGCTGACCGTGGGGCCGCTCTGCTCCAGGCGCTCGGCGATCCGGGCGCGCATCGGGACGATGCCTTCCTCCTCCAGCTCCAGGATGGTGCGAAGGTACATCTCAGTGGTGTCGATCAGCCCAGACATCGCCGCTGGCTCCGTTCTTCGGTGTCCTCACCGCCAATTCTGACGTACGACGTCGGCAACCGGGCCCGCCGAGGGGCCTCCGGTACCGGTTTTCGTTCCTGTTGACAGCGGTGCCGCCGAGGCACCACCGTGCTCGCCGTAGCTTTCTCCACTGGCGGCCCGGACCACCCCGACCGCCCCACCAGGGCCGGCTCCCTCACCGGCAGAGAGCGGAGGCACCAGATGAACGACCTGGTCGGCCGGTACTTCGACGCCGCGATCGCCCATCTCCAGCGGGTCCGCGAGGAGGAGGCCGACGCGATCGAGGCCGCCGCCGCGCTGCTGGCCGAGGCGGTCGCGCAGGGCCGCCGGGTCTTCACCTTCGGTGCCGGGCACTCCTCGCTGCCCGCACAGGACGTGGTCTACCGGGCGGGCGGGCTGGTGCCGGTGAACCTGCTGAACGTGCCCGGGATGGCCGGGGTGACGGTGATGCCCGCACCGCTGGCGAGCGCGCTGGAGCGGGTGTCCGGGCTGGCGACGACGAGCCTGGACCTCACCCCGGCGACGGCGGGCGACGTGCTCTTCGTGATCTCGCTGTCCGGCCGCCAGGTCATGCCGGTCGAGCTGGCCCGCTACGCGCGCGACCGCGGGCTGACGGTGATCGGGGTCACCTCGCTCGCGTACCCGGGCGAGGTGCCCTCGGCGCACCCGTCGGGGACGTACCTCAAGGACAACTGCGACGTGGTGCTGGACAGCAAGATCGCGGTGGGCGACGGCGAGCTGACCCACCCGGGCGCCCGGACGACGTTCGGCCCGGTCTCGACGATCGTCACCAGCGCCCTGATGCAGGCCGTCGTCGCCTCCGCCGTGGGCCGCCTCGCGGAGGCCGCGGAGGCCGGCACCGCGGAGGCGCCGCCGCTGTTCCGCTCGGGCAACGTGCCGGGCGGGACGGAGTGGAACGTCCGGCAGATGAGCGACAACGCGGAGCGCATCTTCTACACCTACTGAGGCAGTTTCCACACCTACCGAGGCGGTGCCGGGCCGCCCGCCGGACAACCACCGGGGGTTCCCGGCCATTGCGGGCCGCGCGGCCGAGCGGCAGGCGTACCGGGGAGTCCGCCGGGGCAGGGAAGGGGTGCGACCGGAGCGACGGGTGGGGGCCGAACATGGCGTCTGGTGCGGGGCGTACCGGGTGGGTGCGCGAGCGGGACCTCCTGCCCGACCTCTTCTGGGCCGCCGACTCCGCCTCGCTGCGCGGCCAGCAGCGCTCGGTGGTCCTCTCCGCGTGGGAGCTGGTCCTCCTCCTCGTCGCCGCCGCGACCGGCTCGGCCGACGGCGAGGCGTGGGCCTGGCCGGCGGCCGTCGCCTACCTCGGCGCGATCGGCTTCGCCGTGGTGATCGGCCGGCAGAACCCGCAAGGCCTCTGGTACGAGGGCCGGGCCGCCGCGGAGTCGGTGAAGACGCTCGCCTGGAAGTTCGCCGTCCGGGCCGACGCCTACCAGCCGCCGCCGCGCGCCCTGCCGGACGCCGAGGGCCTGTACCGCTTCCAGCTCGGCCGGGTGCTGGGCGCGTTCCGCGACAGCCCGGCGATCGGCGGCCCGCCGGCAACGGAACCCGGCGGGGAGCCGGGGACGCAATCGCCCGCCGAACCCGCCGAACCCGCCGGGATCACCGACGCGATGCGCGACCTGCGCGCGCAGCCGCTGGCCGTGCGCCGCGAGGTGTACCTGCGAGAGCGGATCGAGGTGCAGTACGCGTGGTACCGCTCGAAGTCCCGCTACTGCGCCCGGGCCGGCTTCTGGACGGGCGTGCTCGGCGTGGTGCTCCCCGCGCTCGGGCTGGTGCTCGCGGTCCTGCGGGCGCTCGGCGCGTTCACCTACGACGCGCTCGGCACGGTCTCGGCGGTGGCCGCGTCCGTCGCCGCGTGGGCGCAGCTGCGCCAGTACCGTCCGCTGGCCGCCGCGTACGGCCTGGCGGCCGACGAGCTGGAGCAGATCCGGCGCCAACTGGCGGCGCTGGAGCTGGAGTCGGCGGACGCCGAGGAGATCTGGGCCCGGCTGGCCCGGGACGCCGAGGACGCGGTGTCCCGGGAGCACACGACCTGGCAGGCCCGCCGGGAGATCCGCACCACCACCGACCGGTGACCCCCATCCGGTGACACTCAGGAGGCAGGCGCGTGGCGTTACGAATGGTCAAGGCCCCGGGCGGACGCGCACTCGCCGTGGAGTCCCTGGGTGATCCGCGCGGCCGTCCGGTGTTCCTGCTGCACGGCATGCCGGGCAGCCGGGTCGGTCCGCACCCGCGCAGCACCGTGCTGTACCGGCTGGGGGTGCGGCTGATCTCCTACGACCGCCCCGGGTACGGCGATTCGACCCGGCAGGTCGGGCGGCGGGTGAGCGCGGCGGCGGCCGACGTGCGGATCATCGCGGACGACCTCGGGCTGGACGGGTTCGCGGTGCTGGGCCGCTCCGGCGGCGGCCCGCACGCGCTGGCCTGCGCGGCGCTGCTGCCGGAGCGGGTGAGCCGGGTGGCGGTGCTGGTGGGGCTCGCGCCGCGGAACGCGACCGGCCTGGACTGGTACGCGGGGATGACCCCGTCGAACGTCCGCGCCTACCGGGAGGCGGAGCGCGGCCACGACCGGATCGCGGACACGATGGAGTTCCGCTCCCGCCAGATCAAGGACGACCCGGTCCGGCTGCTGAAGGGGCTGCGGCCCGAACTGTCGCCCGCCGACCGGATGGTGGTGGCCGACAGCGGGCTGCGGCGGATGCTGCAGAGCAACTACCGGGAGGCGTTCCGGCACGGCGCGGACGGCTGGATCGACGACGTCCTGGCGTTCACCGCCGACTGGGGCTTCAAGTGCGAGGACATCGCGGTGCCGACCTGGCTGTGGCACGGCGCGGACGACCAGTTCTCGCCGGTCGAGCACTCCCGCTGGCTGGCCGACCACATCCCGGGCGCCGAGCTCTTCCTGGAGCCCGGCGCCGCGCACTTCGGCGCCTTCCGGGTGCTGACCACCGCCCTGGCCTGGGCGGCGGGTTAGCGCATCACGGTCTGCCGGGCGTCAGGCCTTCACGGGCGTCAGGGGCTCGTCCCCGGCCAGCACCGCCAGGACGTTGTCGACGGCGAGCCCGCCCATCGCCTGCCGCGTCCGGACGGTGGCGCTGCCGAGGTGCGGGGCCAGCACGGCGCGCTCCTGGGCGAGCAGCGCGGACGGCACGGCCGGCTCGTGCTCGAAGTTGTCGACGGCCGCGGCGAACAGCGCGCCCGACTCCAGGGCCGCCGCGAGCGCCTCCTCGTCCACCACGCCCGCCGTCATGCTCACCACGACGGCCCCGCGCGGCAGCCGCGCCAGCCGCCGGGCGTCCAGCAGGTGCCGGGTGGCCGCGCTGAACGGGCAGGTGACGACGAGGACGGTCGACGTCGCGAGCAGCTCGTCGAGGGGCTTCCACTGCGCGCCCTCGGCCTGCTCCGGCGGCAGTTCGCTCCGGTTGTGGTAGCTGACGGGCATGTCGAAGCCGCGCGCCCGCCGGGCGACGGCCTGCCCGATCCGGCCCATGCCGAGGATGCCGAGCGGGGTGCCGGCCAGCTCCATGCCGAGCAGGAAGTTCGGCGCCCACACCCACGGCTCGCCGGAGCGCAGCAGCCGTTCGCCCTCGCCGAGCCGGCGGGTGGCGGCGAGCAGCAGCGCCCAGGCCATGTCGGCGGTGGCGGTGGTGAGCACGCCGGGGGTGTTGGTGACGAGGACGCCGCGCTCGGCGCAGGCGGCCAGGTCGACGTTGTGGTAGCCGACGGCGTGGTTGGCGACGACCGTGAGGGAGGGCCCCGCCGCGTCCAGGAACTCGGCGTCCACCCGGTCGTCCAGGGTGGTGAGGACGGCCCGGCGGCCGGGCAGGGCGGCCAGCAGCTCCGGCCGGGGCATCGACCGGTCGGAGTCGTGGCAGGTGACGGCGTGGTGCGCGGTGAGCCGTTCGATCACCCCGGGCGCGAGGCGGCGGGTGACCAGGACCGGGGGCGGGGTAGTCATGGCTCCGGAGCGTACCCCGCCCCCCTGAACGTCCCGGAAAGGCGTCACACCGGCTGCGGCTCCAGGTCCCGGTTGATCCGCTTCCAGCCGCGCGCCGACACCGTGTTGGGGTGCTCCTCGCCGAACTGCCGGATCAGCTCCGCGATCGAGCGCGCCCGCAGTTCCGCCGCCTGCCCGTGCCGCGCGGCCGCCCGCAGCGTGATCGCCAGGTTGGCCTCGCAGGCGACGGCGTCCGGGTGCCGCGGGGTGTAGCGGGCGCACAGGCCCTCGTACGCGGCGCGGCCCAGCTCCTCGGCGCGCTGGATCTGCCCGTCGTCGCCGTAGGCGTTGGCCAGGTTGATCATCGCGTTGAGCGTGTACGGGTGGTCGGGACCGACCGAGCGGGTGAGCCCGTCGACGGTGGCCCGGCCGCGCTCGATGGCGCCCGGGATGTCGCCGCTGCCGCGCAGGTAGATGCCGAGGTTGTTGGCGCAGGCCAGGGTGAACGGGTGCTCGTCGCCGAACAGCCGCCGGTGGCCCTCGAAGACGGTGGCGCACAGGTCCCGCGCGGTCTCCTTGTCGCCGGAGGCGCTGTGGTCGGCGGCCAGGTTGAGCGCGCAGGCGAGCGCGTCGGGCGCGTCGGCGCCGTAGCGCTCCAGGTAGCGCTCGTAGGTCTCCTTGGTGATCCGGCGGGCCTCGGCGAGCTGGCCGATCCGGCGCAGCGAGACGGCCAGCGACTTGGCGTTGCGCAGGTTCTCCGGCAGGTCGGGGTCGAGGACGTCGCCGAGGTCGGCGGTGACCTCCTGGAGGAGCTCCACCGAGCCCTGGTAGTCGCCGAGTTCGCGCAGGTCGCGGGCGAGGTTGGACTTGGTGGAGAGGGTGTAGGGGTGCTTGGGGCCGAGGACGGCGGTGCGCCGGTCGAGGGTCTCCTGGTCGAGTTCGCGGGCGAGTTCGCTCTCGCCGACGAGCCGGTAGTCGATGGCGAGGTTGTTGGCCATGGCGAGGGTGCGCGGGTGGTCGTCGCCGAACAGCTCGCGGAACTGGGAGAGGATCTCGCGGTCGAGTTCGAGCGCGGCCTGGAACCGGCCGAGGGCGCGGCGGTCGGCGCCGAGCGAGCCGGCCGTCATGAGGGTGTAGGCGTGGTGCTCGCCGAGCAGCGCGCGCTGGCGCTCCAGGGTGTCCTCGTCCAGGGCCAGTGCCTCGGCGTAGTTGCCCTGGGAGCGCAGGACGTTGGCGAGCTGGAAGCGCAGCAGGAGGGTCTGCCGGTCGCCCTCGCCGAGCTTTCGGGTCCACTCGGTGTCGAGGGCGTGGCCGAGGTCGCGGGCGCGGTCGAGCTCGCCGCGCTTCCACAGGTAGCGGACGCGGTCGATGAGCAGCTGGCGGGTGTCGGCCTCGTCGCAGTTGTGCGCCTTGGAGGGCGACAGGTGCGGCCAGATCTCGTCGAAGGCGGGCCAGTTGGCGGGGTCGTCGGTGTCGCCGAGGACGGGCCGGGCGCCAGTGAGGATGCGGTGCACCTCGTGGACGGCGACCTCCTGCTCCTCCTCGCTCATCTCGGCGCGGATCACCGCCTGGACGAGCCGGTGCACCTGGAAGCTGTTGCTGCCGGCGTCGACCTTGGCGAGCGCGTAGCGGCCGATGGCCTGGATGACCTTGCCCAGCATGAACTTGTCGCTGAGGTCGGCGTCGTACTTCACCAGCGCCCGGATCATCTGGTCGCTGTAGAAGAGGTTCATCGAGATCGGCTCGGGCGCGAAGAACGCGCACAGCTGGAGCAGCCGCACGGCGGCCGGGGACTGCTGGCGCAGCCGGGCGATGGAGACGTTCCAGGTGGCGCCGACCGGGGTCGGGTAGTCGGCGGGCCGGGCGACGGCCAGGGCGCGGGCGGCCTCGGCGTGCAGCTGGGCGACGTAGGTCTCGACCGGGGTGCCGGTGGTGTCCAGCCACGCGGCGGCGACCTCGACGGCGAGCGGGAGGTCGCCGACGGCCTCGGCGACCCGGTCAGCGTCCGCGCGGGACAGGCCGCGGGCGCGCCGGCACAGGTGCTCGACGCTCTCGCCGCGGGTGAAGACGTCGACCTCCAGGGCCTCGGCGTGCCCGGTCCAGGCCTGGTTGCGGGAGGTGACCAGGATGTGGCCCGAGCCGCCGGGGAAGAAGCGGCGGATCTCGGACGGCTCGTCGGCGTTGTCGAAGATCAGCAGCCAGCGCGCGGTGGGCCGGCCCAGGCGCAGCGCCTCCCGGGCGGCCTCGGCGGCCTCGGTGACGGAGTCGCCGACGCGCAGGCCGAGGCGCCTGGCCAGTTCGGCGAGGGCGGGGGCGACGAGCTCGGTCTGCTCGGCGTCGATCCACCACACCAGGTCGTAGTCGGACATGAACCGGTGCGCGTACTCCAGGGCGACCTGGGTCTTGCCGACGCCGCCGAGCCCGTACAGCGTCTGCGGGGTGGGCAGGACGGCCGCCATGCCGCCGCGCAGCTGGTTGCGCAGCTGCTCCAGGACGGCGGCGCGGCCGGTGAAGGACGGGTTGCGCGGCGGGACGTCCCACACGGCGGGCTTGCTGCCGGGGAAGCGCGGTCCGCCGCCGTTGGTCTCCGGCAGGGCGGCCTCGCCGCGGCCGAGCGCGCGCAGCAGCGTCTGGACGGACTGCGCCTCGTCGCGGCCGACCAGGTCGACCGGGTTGCGGTTGCTGAACGGCGCGGTGAGCCGCACGTCGCCGACCCGGACGGGCACGAGCTGGCGGCGCGTCCCGGAGGGGTCGGAGCTGACCACGGACTCCCACAGCGCCCTGGCCTGCGGGGAGCGCTGGTAGGCGGGCGAGAGCACGGCGACCGTCCGGTAGGCGGCGTCGATGCCGCGCTCGGTCTCCTCGCGCGGGTCGGTGCCGGCGCTGAGGTCCCGGGGCAGCACCCGGAAGCCGGCCCGGGTGAGGACGGACTCGATCCAGTCCGCCCACATCCGGTCCTCGGGCACGTAGGACAGGTAGAGGTCGGCGGGCACGGACGGGCGGCGGCGGGTGAACGCGTCGACGTAGCGCAGCCGCACCTCCTCGTCCACCGCCGGCAGGTTGGTGACGCGCCCCTCGGTGATGACGGAGGTCAGCCGCTCGCATGCGGCGAGCATCGAGGTGGGCGTGCCCGGCTGGTCTCCGAAGGTCGCGAGGATCTCCTCGTAGGCGTAGAACGGCCGGTACGGGATCTCCACCGAGCCCCAGTACTGGGCGAGTTCCTCGCCGCCCAGGCCGGCCGGCAGCCCGTCGAAGCGGACCCGGGCGAGGGCGCGGCCGGCGTCCGCCTTCTCCTTCTCGCCTTCGTCGATGCGCATCGGGACGGGCAGGATGCGGATGCCGCGCTCGCGGTAGCGGTCGTGGATGTGCTGGGCGATCCGGGAGGCGCCGTCGATCGACTGGTCGCTGAGGGTGAAGCAGACGACGAGGTCGTCGGGCATCTGCACGGTGCAGATCTCGGCGATGTCGGACAGGCCGGTGCGGGAGTCGATGAGCACGTAGTCGTAGCGCTTGGCCATGTCGGCCTTGAGGGCGTCGAAGAACTGCCCGCCGTCGAACCGGTCGTAGAAGATGTCCCAGTCCAGGTGGGTGACGGCCTCCGAGTAGTCCCGGTTGAACTGGCCGGCGGAGAGGAAGTCGAGGCTGCCGCCGCGCGGGAACAGCGGCCAGGACAGCGACAGGGCGTGCGGGTGGACGCGGGCGAAGTCGAGGTGCCAGCCCTCGGCGTGCTCGACCGGGCGCAGCGCCTCCTCCCGGTACTCGGCGATCAGGTCCATCATGCCGGTCGTGCCGGCGAGGGAGGCCGGGTCGAGGAAGGGGTGGAAGAACTTGGCCAGGCCCGGCGCCTCCAGGTCCCAGTCGACGGTGAGCACGCGGTAGCCGTTGGCGGCCAGGATCCAGGCCGTGTTGGCGAGCGCCATGGTGCGGCCGGTGCCGCCCTTGTACGAGTAGAAGGTGATGATCCGCCCGCCCCGGTCCTGCTCCTCCGCCCGGCTGCGGGCCTCGCGCTGCGCGGCGAGGTCGGCGGTGGTCAGCCCCCCGAGGCGGAGGTTCCTGGTGGTGTTGTCACTCATCTGGGTCCTCCCACGGGCGCCGTCCCGGAGCCGGGTTGTCGTCTGTGTCGTCGCGGTCTGGGTGGTCGTCGCGGTCGGTGGGGCCAGGTCCGAAGGGGTCCGGGTCGCGCCGGAACGCGTCCCGCAGGTTGGGCCGCGGCGGCGGGGGGTCGTCCGGCTCGGCCCGGGTGCGGCTCTCGAAGGCGTACTTGGCCTTCATCGCGGCCCGGGGCAGCGCGTCGTCGAACTCGTCCAGGCTGGTCAGCCCGGGGGTGCCGGTCGCGCCGAGGAAGCTCGGGCGGCTGGCCCGGCGGGTGATCCGCAGCGTGCGGTCGCTCAACTCGCCGAACTCGCCCTCGCGTTCCTCGCACTCGGGGTCGTCGGTGTTCCACGGCTCCAGGACGCTCACCCACGTGGCGTCCGAGCGGTCGAAGCGCCGGACCAGCTCGCGGCGGCGCTCGTCGCGCAGCGCCCACCGGTCCAGCAGGAGCAGGCCGGGTGCGGCGGCCTCGCCGCCGATGATCGCCTCGGCCTCGTCGTCGAACTCGTGCACGGTCGGCTGGAAGCCCAACTGCCGTGCGAGGCGCACCGCGTGCTGGGCGATCGGGGAGCCGGACGGGCGGTAGGGGTGCCAGTCGGTGCGTTTGGCGCCGTAGTAGTCGGGGCTGCGGTCCTCGGGCAACTCGCCCTGGTGGTAGGAGAGGACGGAGATCCGGAGCTGCTTGGTGGGCGCGGTGACGTTGAACGCGCTGGGCAGGGCGTTGAAGTCCAGCCGCCGCCCGACCGGGATCACCGTCTCCTCGGCGACCTGCACGATCCGCGCCGCCAGCCGGTGCACGGCCAGCTCGTAGGCGGAGCGGAAGTAGGTGAGCTTCATCAGCGCGTACAGGCCCTCGGTGGCGTAGTCAGGACCGAAGCTCGTGTGGTTGAACTGGAGGTCGCTGGCCACCTTCGGCAGCTTGTAGCGGCTCATCGGCGCCCACAGGACCGGCACGATCCCGCTGGTGCGCTCGGAGTCGAGGTTCGCCGGGTAGACGGGCCGCCGGGTGAAGGCGTGCCACTCCTGGCCGCACGGAACGCTGTTGAAGTACCGCGGCGAGTACAGCGGCACGAACACCCGGCAGTTGGCCAGCTCCTCCGACAGCCGCTCCGCCCACAACTCGCCCTGGTGCATGGACTCGTCCATGAACCCTACCGGCACCCCCGCGCGCACGGTGGTGAGTTGGAGCACCGCCTCGCACAGGTCGCGGTACAGCTGGCGCACCCAGTGGTTCGGGTCCCCGGCACCACGCGCGCCCGACCTCGGGGTGTGGGCGTAAGAGAGGAAGAAGTACGGCCGGGCGTCGTCCTCGTCCCAGCCCCGGTCGTTCACACGCGCCTCCCCCGGGCCCGCCGGCAACCTGTTCCCCGCAGCCCCCGTGCGCGGGGCTTCAGTGTAGGAACGACTGACGCCCCAATGGAATAGCACAACGACTCGCACGAATTGACATGACCGAAACGACCTGCTGGTCAGCCCTGCTTGAGTGAATCCAGATCGATGATCTGATCAGCGGCCGGGAGGTTGACGGTGACCGGAGCGTCGTAATCGGAAAAGTCCATGGTCAGACCGTCCGTGGCCCCGTCGACCTTCGACGTCTCGATCCGGACGGGGTGCGCCGAACCGTCCGTGGCGACGTACCCGTCGAAGGCGCCGTCAGCCTGACTGATCGCCAGAACGGACACCACCTTCTGCCCGTTCACCGTGGTGGCGCCGTCGGAGACGACGTTCCGGTACCAGTCGCCGTTCCCGAAGACGGGCGTGCTCTTGAGGTCGCAGAACGACGTCACCTTCTCCTGCGCGTCCCCCGGCTTCACGCGCAGCCACCGCCCCCGGCCCGCCGCCACGGCCTTGTCCCCGCCGACCTTGGCCAGCAGCCGGTCGTCCTCCTTGAACAGCGCCTGCCCATGGCTGACCAGCACCTCGGCCTTCCCCGAGTCCCCGAAGTCGAACGTCCCGGTGCAGTCCCCGTTCGCGGCCACCGACAGCACGAACGACGTCCGGTCCCCCGACTCGACCTCACTCCCGGTGATCTTCACCGAGGCGGCCTTCGAGAACACCTTGTGCCCCTCCGCGAGGATCGTCCCCCCGGTGGCCGACTCCAGCCGCTCGGCCGAGGCGGAAGCACTCGGACTCACCGCCCCCGCCGCCGGCCCCGCCTTCCCGTCGCCCCCGCACCCGGCCACCGCAGCCAGCCCCAGCACAACCCCACCCACCACGGCAGCCCGCTTGATGATCACGCCGAAACCCTTCGCACACATGGGAAACCTGCGCGGATCCTACGCGCGAGCCCCGTCGGAGCGGCCCGACGGACGGTGTGCCGTTGGCGACATCCGGCCACACCCGCCGCATGGGAAGTCGGCCAGGCCGACTTCCCATGCGGCGCCGTCGCGAGGACAGCAGGAGTCAGGAGCGGGAGCGGCGGAGGGTCTGTTCGGCCAGGTCCACGGCCTCGCGCAGGGAGATCAGGCGGCAGCGGGCGGTGCCGATGGAGCGGGTGGTGAGGGTGGTGGAGGCGGCGAGGACCTGGGTGCCCAGGTCGGCGAAGTGGAGGTCGTCCAGGTCCGGGGCCTTGAAGGTGGTCCAGCCTTCGGTGCCGACGCAGCGGTACTCGCGCTGGGGGACGTCGGGCATCCGCAGGTCGGCCAGGTGGAAGCCGGTGAAGCGGGCCATCGGGACGCCGATCATCAGGACCTGGGCGTCGAGGTCGTAGAGACGGCCCAGTGGGGACTCGGGGCCGAGGTGGGATTCCAGCGGGTGGACCGACGTGATCGTCCGGGCCCGCGGGCCGAAGGCCGCCCAGGAGGTCTGGGGGTGATCGCTGCGCAGGGCGCCCGGATGCGTGCGGATCGTCTCCGAGAGGGTGCCCATGGTCGGCGAGCACGGCGTGGTGTCCGGATCGAACCGGGGCATCTCCTGGAGGTGTGCGGCCACGCGCTCCGGGGAGAGGCCGGCGGTCTCGGCCCGGTGGATGCGGGAGGTGGCCGAGTTCTCCGGGGTCGCCGTGTAGGCGACGAGGGTGCCTTCGGGCCCCAGCACGTCGAGCAGGGCGTCGACCACGGTCGCCGCGCCGCCGGACACCGGGCCGAGCGCGCGGAGGGACGCCTGGACGTGGAGGACCGCGCCCGCGCGGACCCCGATTTCGGTGAACTCGCGGGCGAGCAGGGCGAGTGAAGCGGCGGCGACGCTGCCGGCGCGGGATTCGGTGAGGATGACGGTACCCCGGGGTCGTGGGCCCCGGGTGAGGGAGCCCCGGGGCGGGTGGATGGTGGTCAGACCGCGGCGCGTTCCCGCCGGGCCCGATCGGCGGCCCGTTCGGCCGCCGCGGGCAGCGGTACGGCCAGCCAGGGGGCCGCGGTCGCGCGCATGCCGTCGGTGAAGCGCGATCCGAGCGCGGTCAGCGCGCCCGAACCGGCCAGCCGCTCGACGGCTTCCGCGGTGTACCGCCGCCACAGCGCGAACTCGCGCCGGGCCCGGTCCGCGGCTTCGCCCGGCAGCCCGTCGTAGGCGAGCGTGCGGGTGCCCCAGTACTCGGTGACCGCCAGGTGGGCGTACGTTCCCTGGAGCAAGCCCTCGAGCGGCCGGGGGTCGGGCCGCCAGGGCGCGAAGTACAGCGCGTCGTCGTCTCGGTCGTACAGGTCGGTGAGGTCGAGCACGGCGCCGAGTTTCACATGCTGGAATTCGTGGGCCAGCAGCAGGGCGAGCGTCGGCGCCGTCGCCGGGCGGGCGATGCCCACCGCGCCGAACGCCTGCCGGGCCGCCGAGCTGACGTCCCGGCCCGCGGGGCCCGGCCGCAACGGGGTCACCGTCGTGAGGCCGGCCCTGATGCCCTCCGCGTACCCGGGCAGGTCCCGCCCGAGCAGTTCCCAGGCCTCGCGCAGGGCGCCCGTCCAGTCGAGGAGTTCGCCGCCGGTCAGCCGGGTGGACACCGCGTGGTCGTGGCTGTCGCGCAGGGGGTCGACGTCCTCCAGCGCGACCGTCCACCCGCCCGCCAGGCGGACCCGCCGCAGCGGCTCGTCCAGCACGGTGCGCAGGGTCCCGTCGGCGGTCCGCACGGTGAAGCCGTCCGCCGTGCCGGTCACGACGGCCTCCCCGTCCGGGAGGGCGAGGCGCCCGAGCGTCGGCAGGTGCAGCCACCCACCGCGCACCGGCACCGCCACCGCGTCGCCCCGGCCGACCCGCACCGCCGCGGCCGCCGCGAGCGCGGCCAGCGGCCCGAGGCCGGTGCCGAGGTCCCCGGCGAGCTGCCGGGCGGCCCAGGCGCGCGCGTACGGGTGGGCGAGGACGGCGTCGACGGCGGCGGGGGCGGCGACGTCCAGCGCGGCCAGCAGCGACCACGCCTCGCCCCTCCCCTGTCCGGAGGCGTCCCAGGCGGCGGCCAGCATCGCCCGGGTGAGGGCGAGCTGGGAACGGCCGAGGGCGCGGATGGTGTCCGCGCTCCCGTAGCCCCGGGCGAGTTCGTCGAGCTGGTGGTCGGCGAGCGCGGACGGCACGACCGGCGCGGCGCTCTGGGCAGGCAGGGACACCGAACCACCGTTCGCCGCAACGCCGTTGATGAGCGCCATGAGGTCCCCGCAGTAGACGGAGGGGTTGTCGAAGCCGCCTCCCCCATCGTCGCTCCGATAGCGGTGGGCGTACAGACCGCCTCCGCAGGTCCGGACGACGGGGCAGGCGCGGCAGGTGGCGCCGAGGCCGGCGAGTCCGGACTGGCGCGCGGCGATGCCGGGATGCTGGGCGACGTCGTCGAGGCTGTGCGCGAAGACGTCGTAGCCGGTCGCGGGGGCCCCGTCGTACGCCGTCTTCAGGCTGTCCACCTGTTCGAAGGTGCCGTCGGTCTCCAGCACGACGAGGTCCGAGGGCTCGAGCCCGAGCGACTCGGTGAGGCTGGTGAACCCGCGCCGCGTGCGGTGCACCGACTCGAACGTCCGGACGGCGAAAGGCCGTCCGTCCGCCTCCCACCGGTCGTGGACGGCAAGCAGCCAGTCGGCGTACGGGGTGCTGTCCGGCCCGGAGGGACGTTTCGGCGGATCGTCCCAGGTGGCGTGCGGGAGCAGGAAGTCGACGGCGGGGGGCCGGAGTTCGGCCAGAGCCCGGTAGACCGCGGCCGGGTCGTTCTCGACGTCGATGGTGCACAGCAGCCCGGCGAAGAGGTGCCGGTACGCCGGCTCCTGCAGCAGCGCGACCGCCCGCAGCACCTGCGGGTGACTGCTGCGGCCGTCGGCGAAGCGCCGGTGGCGGTCGTTGGCGGCCCTGTCCCCGTCGAGCGAGATGCCGACCTTGATGTCCAGCTCGGCGAAGAGGTCGCAGAACCGGCGGGAGAGCAGGACCCCGTTGGTGTGGATGCGCAGGTCGAGGGCGCAGCCGGGCGGGAGCGCCGCCCGGAGCGCCTCGGCGGCCAGACGGAGCCGGTCCGGGCCGGCGAGCAGGGGTTCTCCCCCGTGCAGGACGACCCGGACGGCGCCCAGCCGGTGCGTGGCCGCGTGCGCGCCGATGCGTTCGGCGGCCTTGGCCAGGACCTCGTCGCCGATGGACTTCGGTCGCGTGCGCCAGCTGGTGTCCGCGTGCTCGTAGACATAGCAGTGGTCGCACGCGAGATCGCAGCGACTGTGCACCTTGACCACGAATTGCGAGAATGGCAGCGGAATTCGCGTCATCGCAGTTCTGATTCAGCTCTGATTCAGTTGGGCTCGACCCGACGGCAGCCGGTCCGGGAATTCCCGGCCCGGTCAGATCGAGGAATTGAACGCGGCGACCGCGACGCGGCCGGGCTCGGAACCGGGCAGGGCGCGCTGGAGGCGGGCGGCGAGTTCTTCGGCGCCGAGCGCGGCGAGGTCGGTGAGCGAGAGGCGCTCGGCGGTGTCCTGAGCGACCGTCAGGTCGGTGGCTGGCATGGTGCTGGTTACCGGTGTCATATTCGTTTCCTTAGGCGCGGTTAGGACCTGCCGCGGGTGGGTAAGCCGCCCGATTGCGTCCAATGTAGTGCCCGCGCGGGCCGCGTGTGGCACCTTGCCGCCCCAAGGTGAGCTCCGTGGCCGGTCCGTGCCGTGCGACGGCGCCGGATGCCCCAAGAATTCACCCGTTCAGCGGTCGCGCACTTCGCCCTGGCGCGCGCCGAGACGGGCCGCGGGGCCGGAAACCCGCCGGCGGCCGACGGCGCACCCCCACAGGACGGCGGTCGCCTCGGCGCCGAGCGCTCCGGCGGGCCCTGGGTGGGCTGGTGCATCAGCGTACCCCTCCTGGAAGAGACCGGTGCTCTTCGGGGAGTCCGGGAGGATCCCGATTCTATTGCCGTACCGTCAATTCGCGGACAGCACGAACGAGTTCGTCGGTGAACTCGCGGCCGAGCGTGGTGAGTTCCCCGCTGCCGACAAGCGTAGTGCCCGCGCGCTCCGTATGTGCGGCCCAGGTCGCGAACTCACTTTCGGCCCTCGGCCGTTGACTCACACCGGCGACCGCTTCGGCGCGCCAGAAGTCCGCGACGCCCAGGTGCGCGTACGTCCCCTGCAGCAGCGCCCCGACCGGACGCAGATCGGGCCGCCAGGGCGCGTGGTAGACGGCGGCACCGTTGGGCCGGTGCAGCGGCACGAGGTCGAGCAGCGCGCCGAGTTGGACGTGCAGGAACTCGTGCACCAGGGCCAGCGCCAGCAGCACCGGATCGTCCGGCAGCGAAGCCGCCACCGCCCCGTACGCACGCCGGGCAGCGGCACTGACGGCCTCCCCGCCGGGCGCCGGCCGCAGCGGAACGATCGTCGCGACACAGGCCGCGACCGCCTCCGCATGCCGCCGGTGCCGCCGCACGAGGACGCCCCAGGCCTGCGCCAACCGCGACTCCCAGGCGGCGAGTTCCGGCATCGACAGCGGCCCGGCAGGCGGCCGCCCGTAGTCCACGAGGCGCGGCCCGGCATGGTCGATCACCGGCGCCCAGCGCAGCCCGTCACACTCCAGAACGAGGGGCCGCCCCACCCCGGACCGGAGGAACTCCCCCAGCCCGTCCAACGACACGGCCTCACCGGCCGCGAGAGCCCGCAGGCAGTCGGCAGCCCAGGCATCCAACTCCGGCCGCAGCAGGACGTCTTCCCAGCGCACCCGGTCCGCCCGCTGCAACGCACGCACTTCCGCATACGCCGCCTGATAGCCGACATCGTCTGTCGCCGCCCGACACAACGCCAGCAGCAGCAATGCCCGCTTACTCAACTGCCCTGCACGCAGGAGCCGAACGGCCTCCGCCCCCCCGCGCGCACCCGCGATCGCCCGAAACGTAGCCCGATCCACCCCGTGCCGGGGCAACCCGTCCGCCCCGCGCGCACCCGGCACCCCGACCGCCACCGCTTCGCCCGTACCCGTCACCGGTCCATCCTCCTCGTCCGACGCCGACCCGATTCAACCCGGCCGCAGTCTCACCCCCGGAGCGGCGAACGTAGCCGCCAACGGCGAGAGTTAGCCCGAACAGCCGAACAGAGCCCCACCCCCCACACCCCCCACACCCAAGCCCCGCGCAGCGGCCCTCAACCGCCCCGCCACATGCCGAATCAGCCGATCCAAGTCCACGCAATACACCGACGGATGAAGGAACCCCTCCCCCTGAAGAAGCCGCTCCCCTGCAAACCGATGCGCATAGAGCCCACCCCCACACACCCGAACCAACGGGCACGCCCCACACACAGCCCCAAGCCCGTCCATCCCACGCTGCCGAGCCCGGAACGAAGGGTGCACAGCGGCGTCGCCGAACCCGTGCCGCCACACGTCGAGCCCAGTCGCCGCAGCCCCGTCGTACGCGACCTTGAGGCTGTCCGCCTGCTCGATCGTGCCGTCCGCCTCGACCACCACGAGGTCCACCGGCGCCAGCCCGACGGCCTCGCTGGCCGCCCGCCCGCCGAGCAGCAGCACGGCGAGTTCCTCGAAGAGCCGCACGCCGGTCTCCCGCCGGGGAGCGTCGAACCACCGGTCGAAGGCGGCGATCAGCCATTCCCCGTACGGCGCGGGTTCCCCGCCGGCCGGAGGCGCGGACGGCAGAGCACGCCGGACACCCGCCGGCTGGGACTGCCAGGTCGCGTGCGGCAGGAGCAAGTCGAGCCGAGGCGGAGCGAACTCCAGCAGCGCCTCATAGGTAGCCACCGGATCCGCCGCGAGGTCGACGACGCACAGCAGCCCCGCGAACAGCGAGCGGTGCTCGGGCGAGCCCAGCAGCCGTACCGCCTCCGCCGTACGCTCCCAGCTGCCCGTCCCGGAGGGCAGCAGCCGGTGCCGGTCGTGGTCGGCCCGCGTGCCGTCCAGCGACACCCCGACGCGGACCTCGTACCGGTGCAGCACGTCCAGCAGCGCGGGTTCGTCGAGCAGCCGCAGCCCGTTGGTCTGCAGGCTGAACCTCACGCGCGTTCCGGCCCCCGCCAACTCCCCCAGCACGACGCCGAGCAGGGCATCGAGATGCCTCGCACCGACGAGCAACGGCTCCCCGCCGTGCAGCACCACGACCACCTCGTCGAGCCCGTGCTCGGCCGCGTGCTCGGCGATCCGCCGCGCGGTCCGCCGGACCACCGGCAGCTCCATCCGCCGGGGCCGGTCACGCCAGCTCCGGTCCGCGGCCTCGTAGACGTAGCAGTAGGAGCACGCCAGGTTGCACCGACTGTGGATCTTCAGCAAGAACTGCCGAAACGGCACCATGCGGCGAGCCTAGCCCCGTCCGGGCAGACGCCTTGACGAAACGTCACACGTGCGGAGGCTCCACATCCGAGTCGAGCCGAAGCCCGGCCTTGACCGCCACGGTCGTCGGGTGCTCCTCCCCCAGCGTCGCCCGGGCCCGGCGGATGCAGTCCGCCCGCAGTTCGGCCGCCCGCTCGGTCTGTCCCGTCGTCGCGAGGGACAGCGAGAGGTTGGAGTTGATGCCGATCGAGTCGTAGTGGTCCGGGCCGAGCGTCGCGGTCATCAGGGGCGCCGCCTCCAGTTCCAGGGCCAGTGCGGCCTGGGTCTCCCCGGCCAGGGCCAGGTCGTTCGCGTGGTTCATCATCGCGATCGGGATGTAGAGGTGGTGGTCGCCGAGGACCATCCGGAACTGCGCCAGCGTGCGACCGGACAGCGCCTTGGCCTCCTCGACGCGGCCGGCCAGCCGCAGGTAGACCGAGAGGTTGTTGGCGCCGGCCAGCGTCACCGGGTGGTTCTCGCCGAGGTAGTCGCGGTACCGGGCGAGGGCCCGTTCGGCGAGCGGGATGGCCCGCTCGGTGAGGCCGAGGGCGTTGAGGTCGCTGGCCAGGTTGGTGGCGGCGGCGAGGGTGTCGGGGTGCTCGGGGCCGTTGATGTCGAGGTAGCGCTGGTAGATGTCCTCGTCTATTTCCAGGGCCTCGTTGTAGCGGCCGGCCCGCCGAAGCGCCACGGCGAGGTTCTTGCGGGCGCGGAGGGTGTCGGTGTGGCCGTCGCCGATGGTCTGCTGGTAGATCCGGACGGTCTCCTCCAGCAGGTCGAGGGCCTCCCGCAGCCGCCCGGTCTCGCGCAGGTCGCGCGCGTAGTTGGAGGCGGAGGACAGCGCGTAGAGGCTGTGCGCGCCGAGGGCGTCGCGCTGCTGGAGGTAGTTGCTGCGGTGGCGCTCCAGCGCCGCCCGCCGGTCTCCGGCGAGGTAGTCGGAGACCGCGAGGTTGTTGGTGATCATGAGCGTGCGCGGGTGGTCCGGGCCGAGGGTGCGCCGGGCCGCGTCCAGGGTGCGGCGGTCGAGCGTGCGGGCCTCGTCGTAGCGGCCGAGGAAGCGCAGGTCCGCGCCGAGGCTGTTGGCGACGGCGAGGGTGTGCGAGTGCTCGGGGCCGAGGGTCGCGGTGAACCGGTCCAGGATGTCGCGGTCCATCTCGTACGCCTCCTGGAGGGCGCCCTGGGACCGGCGGATGTTGCTGAGCTGGGTGCGCAGCATGAGCGTCTGGGCGTCGTTCTCGACGTCGAAGCCGGGCCCGCCGTAGCCCTCCTGGCTCCAGTGTTCGAGCGTCCGCTCGGCCAGTTCCCGGCCGGACTCGTGCAGGCTGCGCTTCCACTGGTAGCGGACGGAGTCGATGATCCACTGCCGGACGTCCTCGTCGGCGCTGTCGACGGCGCCGGAGGGCCACAGGTGCGGCAGGAGTTCGGCGTACTCGGCCCAGTTGGCGGGGACGTCCGGGTCGCCGGGGTTGGCGGTGGCGAGCGCGGCGTGGACGACGCCGCGCAGTTCGGCCCGCCGGTCCTCCTCGACCTGGTCCCGGAGCACGGCCTGGACGAGGCGGTGCACGGTGATGGTCTCGCTGCCCTGGTCGGTGCGGGCGAGCCCGAACCGGTTGATGGCGCGCAGGAATTCGCCGATCGCGAGCTTGTCGCGGGGCGCGCGCGGGGGCAGCCGCAGGGCGCGGGTGACGGCGCGGCTGTAGAGGAGCCGCATCGGGATCGCGTCGGGGCCGAAGAAGGCGCAGATCTCCAGGATCTGGGCGGCCGGGGCGTTCATCCGGCGCAGTTCCTCGACCGAGATGCGCCAGGTGGCCGCGGCGGAGTGCGGGTAGTCGGCGGTGCGCAGGGCGGTGCGCTCCAGCATCTCGGTGAGCTCGTCGTCGAGGAGTTCGAGGTAGGTGGCGATCGGCATGGACGTCTCCTGGAGCCAGACGGCGGCCTGGCCGACGGCGAGCGGCAGGTCGCCGAGGCGGTGGGCGACCTGCTCGGCGTCCTCCAGGGAGAGGCCGCTGTTGAAGCGGCGCAGCAGCCGGATGCTCTCCTCGCGCAGGAAGACGTCGACCTCGACGAGGCCGGCGTGCCGGGCCCAGCCCTGGTTGCGGGAGGTGATGAGGACGTGCCCGCCGGAGGAGCCGACCGGCTGCCAGGGGGCGAGTTCCTCGGGGGTGCCGGCGTTGTCGAAGACGAGCAGCCAGCGGCGGTAGGGCTGGCCGCGGCGCAGCGCGTCGAGGACGGCGGCGGCGGTGTGCGCGACGTCGTCGCTGGTGGGCACGCCGAGCCGCGGGGCGAGTTCGGCGAGCTTCTGCGGGATGTTGGCGGGTTCCTCGGCGGGCACCCACCAGACGACGTCGTAGGCGGCCTTGAAGCGGTGCGCGTACTCGGCGGCGATCTGCGACTTCCCGGCGCCGCCGAAGCCGTACAGGACCTGGCTGAGTACGGCGCCGGGGCCGCCGGTGAAGCGGTTGCGGAGCAGTTCGAGGAGCTTGCCGCGGCCGATGAAGGAGGCGTTGCGCGAGGGCGCCTCCTGGACCTGCGGCGCGGTGCCGGGGAAGCGTGCCGGGGCGAGGAACTCGCCGCTGTCGGAGTCGAGTTGGCGGGAGCTGCCGGGCGGAGGGCCGAGCTCGCCGTACAGCTGGGACTCGGCGGCCACGGCGGAGGAGCGGACGAGGTCGGGCACGGCCTGGCCGATGAACGGGCGGGGCACCGGTTCGTCCGAGTCCTGCAGCCGCAGGGCGACGAGGGCCGGGGAGCCGGAGGCGAGTTCGCGTCCCTGGAGCAGCTGCCAGACCTCGGCGGCGCGGGGCAGCGCGGTGTACTCGGGAGAGAGCAGCGCGAGCAGCCGGCCCTGGCCGTCGAGTGGCCCGGCGACCTCGGGCGGCCGGCCGCCGGTGTACGGCTCGGCGGCGTTGTGCAGGGAGGACTGGTAGCCGAAGCGGGTGAGGGTGCCGGCGGCCCACTCGGCCCACATCCGGTCCTCGGGCGCGTAGCTGACGAAGACCTGCCGGGGCACGGCGCGGGCCGAGCGCAGGTAGGCGCCGTAGAGGCGGCGGCGGGTCTCGGAGCTGAGCGGGCGCAGGGTGCGGACCTTGCCGTCGGTGATCCAGCCGGCCAGCCGCTCGAAGGCGTTGAGCAGGCTGCGGGCCTCCTGCGGCCGGTCGGCGACGGTGGCGGGCACCTCCTCGTAGGCGTAGAACGGCTTGTACGGCACCTCGACGTCGGCCCAGTAGCCGGCCCGGCGTTCGGCGGGCAGCCAGCGGCCGAGGTAGGGCGCGAAGAGCTCGCGGGCGTAGTCGCGGCCGGCTTCGAGGCGCTCCTGCTCGGCGTCCTCGACCCGCATCGGCACCGGCAGGACGCGGATGGCCCGCTCCTCGGCCTCGGCGATGGCGCGGGCGGCGTCGACGCCGCCGCGGATGTTCTGGGCGCTGAAGGTGAAGCAGTCGACGACGCTGTCGGGCATCAGGACGGTGCAGATGCCGGAGGTGTCGCTGACGCCGGTGCGGCTGTCGATGAGCACGTAGTCGTACGTACGGGACCAGCGTTCGCGCAGCTCGCGCAGGAACTCGCCGCCGCGGATGTCCCGGCCGTGGTAGAAGCTGCGCCAGTTGAAGCTGGTGACGGCGGCGGCGTAGGCGGCGTTCTGCCGCCCGGCAGGGAGGAAGTCGAGGCGCCCGCCGGACGGCAGGTCGAGGGCGAGGCCGCAGATGTAGGCGTCCAGCCGGCCGGGCTCGTCCAGCCAGGCGGCCGGGGACAGGCCGGTCGGTCCGGCGGCGGAGGGCAGTGCCTGTTTGACGTAGGAGCGCAGCAGGTCGATCAGGCCCTCGGTGGAGTGGAGTTCGGGGTCGACCAGCAGCGGGTGGTAGTAGCGGTGGAGGCCGGGCGCCTCCAGGTCCCAGTCGACGACCAGGACGCGCTGGCCGCGGCTGGCGAGGATCCAGCCGACGTTGGCGAGGGCCATGGTGCGGCCGGTGCCGCCCTTGAAGGAGTAGAAGGTGACGACCGATCCCGGTCCGCCGCGGGCCGGCTCTGTTCCGGGCTCAGTGATCATCGTCCTGGTCTCCCCTCAGGGGCGCTGCGTCGTCGTGGTGGTCGCGCGGGTTCGGCACGTCGGGCGGGTTGGGCCACCGCTCCGGGCCCCGCTGCGGGGGCTCCGGGGCCGGCTGCGGACCGGACGGGATGGCCAGCCCGGGGATCGCCCGTTCGCCGGTGCCGCCGGGGCCGAAGCCGAATGCGCCGCCGACATCGTCCCCCCAATCCAAGTTGTCGTCCATGAGCTTGTTCTGAGCGACCGTCACCATGATGGTGAGGTCGGAGTCGAAGTTCTCCCGGTTCACCTTGACCCGGAAGAGGTGCTCCGGGTCGCTCCGGCGCAGCCAGTTGCGGCGGAACACGCCGCGCACGCCGGTCCAGAGCGCGTCGCGCTCCCCCTCCGGGTCGGCGCTGCCGATGGGGACCATCACGCCGGTGACGGGGTGGTTCTGGTCGTCGTACTCGCGCAGCGCGGCGCGGTAGCGGTCGTGTCCGGCCACCCACGGGTCCACCAGCAGGACGCTGACCTGACTGTCCTCACGGGCCTGGTCGAGCTTCTCGCCGAGGCCGGTGCCGACCTCCTCCAGGGTGGTGGTGTGCCCGGCGGCGGTGATGACCTGCTGGGCGCGCACGGCGAGCGACGGCGTCGTGGGCGGGTGATAGGGCGCCCAGTTCCAGGGCTTGGCCCCGTACCAGCCACCGGTGTAGGAACCGCCCTCGGCGGCGGCCTCCGAGGCCCGGCCGGCGGCGATGAACAGCCGGACCATGCCCGCGGTCGCCGTGGGCTCGACCGGCTGCGGGCCGGGGAAGTAGCCGCGCACGGCGTTGAGGTCGAAGTCGGCGAGCTCGGTGAGCCGGCGCGCGGCCGCGTCGCGGACGCGCTCGGCGACGACCTTGACGACCTGCCGGTACGCGTCGCCCTGCGGCCCGGTGCGCAGCAGTGCGCGCAGGCCGTAGCGGGCGTAGGCCTCGCCCATGTCCGGCTGGGCCCACTGGATCCTGGTGACCTCGGCGGCCAGCTCGCTCGGGACGACCGGCTCCCAGAGCACCGGGACGAGCGCCGGGATGAGCTCCCCGGTGTCCTCGTGGTGGCGCCGGACGCGGCCGCGGAACGCGGTCCACTCCTTGCCGCAGTAGACGCTCGCGAAGTAGGCCGGGGAATAGAGCGCGACCATCGTCCGGCTGCGGCCCAGCATGGTGGCGAGCTGCTCGGCCCAGTCGTCGCCGACGCGCAGCTGCTCGGTGTCGCGGTACGCCAGCTCCTCGGCCCTGGCGGCGGGCTCGATGCGGCCGAGCTCGTCCCTCAGGTCGTTGAAGAACTGGTCGACGAAGGCGTCCTCCGCCTCGAAGTCGACACGGGCGTAGCTGAAGAAGAAGTAAGGCTGCAGCACTCTGTCCCCCGAGGCCCGACGGTGTCGCGACGGCGCTGGTTTCATACCCAGCATGTCGTGAACTCCACCAGCCGCGCGGGGAAGTTGGCGAACTCGGAGGCTCCGGGGGGTTTAGCCGGTGGTGGGGCGCACGCCCCGGCCGGCCGCGCTACCGCCCTCGTTACCGGTCGAGCGCCGACTGGAACGCGGCCAGCGGTTCCGCGCCGGGGGTCAGCGCGTCCGCGACCACCCGGCGCAGCAGGTCGCCGAGGACGGTGTCGGGCAGCGCGTCGAGTTCGTCGAGCGGCAGGGCGGCGACGTCGACCAGGTCAGAGCCGAGTCCAGCGGCGGTTTCCGCACCGGTGACGCCCATCAGTCCCTCACTCGATTCGTCGGCACGGCGGCCTGGTGGCCCGATGGGATTCGACCCAGGTCCGCGCGGGCAGAATGCTACACCTTGATCATGACGTACCGTCAGTTCTGGCGCTCCGCCGCGCCCGGACCTCCCCGTTCCCCGCCCTACGGGCAGAGGCGTTCGACGCGCCAGCCGGTGGGGGTGGCGGGGTCGGTGAGGTAGCGGAGGCGGTCGTGGAGGCGGTTCTCGCGGCCCTGCCAGAACTCGACGGCCTCGGGGATCACCCGGTAGCCGCCCCAGAAAGGCGGGACGGGGACGCCCTCGCCCTCGGGGTAGCGGCGTTCCAGTTCGGCGTAGCGCTGTTCGAGGACCTCGCGGCCGGCGACCGGGCTGGACTGCTCGCTGGCCCAGGCGCCGAGCTGGGAGCCGTGCGGGCGGGTGCGGAAGTAGGCGGCGGTCTCGTCGCGGCCGACCTTCTCGACCCGGCCCTGGACGATGACCTGGCGGGCGAGTGCGATCCACGGGAAGAGCAGGGCCGCGTGCGGGTTGGCCGCGAGCTCCGAGCCCTTGGTGGAGCCGTAGTTGGTGAAGAAGACGAAGCCGCGCGCGTCGTAGCCCTTGAGCAGGACGGTGCGCGAGCTGGGCCGCCCCTCGGCGTCGGCGGTGGAGAGCACCATGGCGTTGGGCTCGACCACCCCGGCGTCGTCCGCCTCGTGGAACCAGCGGGTGAACTGGCCGATCGGGTCGGGCGCGAGCTGCTCCTCGACCAGGCCCTCGTGGGTGTAGTGCTTGCGCATCACCGTGAGGTCCGGGCCCGGCCGGGCCTCGTCGGCCAGGTTCCGGGTGGCGGGGCTCAGGGGCGTCGACTGGGCGCGTTCCGGGGTCTGCACGCCAACATCATCCCGTACGACAAGCAACCGGCACCGCTACCTCGAGACAAACCCCGGTGGGAGATAAGGTGACTCGCCACCGCTTGGCCGCCCGTCGTACGGTGAATTGTCCGGAACACGGCTTTCGGTTCCGGAGATTTCCCGGGCACGACCGACCCTCGGCGCGACGTCAAGCGGGCCCGCGGGAAACATCACCACGGTGGTGTATGGCGCAATGCACCCCGTGCCTGCCACTCTGGCACCGAGTGCCAACCACCATTCGGTCACTGGCGTGCCGCCCCACCACGGCGGAGTGCCGATCGCAGAACTGAAGGAGCCGTCGCATGTCCGACTTCGTACCCGGGCTTGAGGGAGTCGTCGCGTTCGAGAGCGAGATCGCGGAGCCCGACCGGGAGGGCGGCGCCCTCCGCTACCGCGGTGTCGACATCGACGACCTGGTCGGCAAGGTCTCCTTCGGCCACGTCTGGGGCCTGCTGGTGGACGGCAAGTTCAACCCCGGCCTGCCGGCCGCCGAGCCCTTCCCGATCCCGGTGCACTCCGGCGACATCCGGGTCGACGTCCAGTCCGCGCTCGCCATGCTCGCCCCGGTGTGGGGCCTCAAGCCGCTGCTCGACATCTCCGCCGAGCAGGCGCGCGACGACCTCGCCCGCGCCGCCGTCATGGCGCTCTCCTACGTCGCCCAGTCGGCCCGCGGCCAGGGCCTGCCGATGGTCCCGCAGAGCGAGATCGACAAGGCCGAGACGGTCGTCGAGCGGTTCATGATCCGCTGGCGCGGCGAGCCGGACCCGAAGCACGTCAAGGCCGTCGACGCGTACTGGACCTCGGCCGCCGAGCACGGCATGAACGCCTCCACCTTCACCGCCCGCGTCATCGCCTCCACCGGCGCCGACGTCGCCGCCGCGCTGTCCGGCGCGGTCGGCGCGATGTCCGGCCCGCTGCACGGCGGCGCGCCCTCCCGCGTGCTCGGCATGATCGAGGAGATCGAGCGCACCGGCGACGCCGTCAAGTGGGTCAAGAACGCGCTGGACAAGGGCGAGCGCCTGATGGGCTTCGGCCACCGCGTCTACCGCGCCGAGGACCCCCGCGCCCGCGTGCTGCGCCGCACCGCCAAGGAGCTCGGCGCGCCGCGCTTCGAGGTCGCCGAGGCGCTGGAGAAGGCCGCGCTGGAGGAGCTGCACAACCGCCGCCCGGACCGCGTCCTCGCCACCAACGTCGAGTTCTGGGCCGCCATCATGCTGGACTTCGCCGAGGTCCCGGCGCACATGTTCACCTCGATGTTCACCTGCGCGCGCACGGCCGGCTGGTCGGCGCACATCCTGGAGCAGAAGCGCACGGGCCGTCTCGTGCGCCCCTCCGCGCGCTACATCGGCCCCGGCGCACGTCGGCCCGAGGCGATCGAGGGCTGGGACGCCATCGCGCACTGACGCGCCCCGGACGTCTTCCTGACGCACCGTTCCTGACCAGCGGGTCCGGCCCCGGCCGGGCCCGCTGTGGCATGTCCGGGAGCAGTCAAGATCACAGTCTCAGGACGCGGACGACCGTATCCCCGCCCGCGCCCCGGCCGGTAGGCTGCGGCGCGTGGCTCAGATCCAGATCCCCGCTGACATCAAGCCCGCAGACGGCCGTTTCGGCTGCGGACCGTCCAAGGTGCGCCCCGAGGCCCTGAGTGCCCTCGCCGCCACCCAGACCTCCCTGCTCGGCACCTCGCACCGCCAGGCCCCGGTGAAGAACCTGGTCAAGCGCGTACGCGAGGGCGTGAGCAGCCTGTTCTCGCTGCCCGAGGGTTACGAGGTGGTGCTCGGCAACGGCGGCTCCACCGCGTTCTGGGACATCGCCGCCTTCGGCCTGGTGCGGGAGAAGTCCCAGCACCTGGACTTCGGCGAGTTCTCCTCGAAGTTCGCCTCCTCGGTCAAGGCCGCGCCGTGGCTGGCCGAGCCGAGCGTGATCAAGACCGCCCCGGGCACCCACCCGCTGCCGGTCGCCGAGGCCGGCGTGGACGTCTACGGGCTCACCCACAACGAGACCTCGACCGGTGTCGCGATGCCGATCAAGCGCCCGGTGGGCGCGGACGAGGGCTCGCTGGTGCTGGTGGACGCCACCTCGGGCGCCGGCGGCCTGCCGGTGGACATCACCGAGACGGACGTCTACTACTTCGCCCCGCAGAAGTCCTTCGCCTCCGAGGGCGGCCTGTGGCTGGCCACCTTCTCCCCGGCCGCCCTGGAGCGCGCCGCCGAGATCGCCGCGTCCGGCCGCTACATCCCGCCGTTCTTCTCGCTGCCGACGGCCATCGACAACTCGTCGAAGGACCAGACGTACAACACCCCGTCGCTCTCCACGCTGTTCCTGCTGGCCGACCAGCTGGAATGGCTGAACGGCAACGGCGGGCTCGACTGGGCCGTCGCCCGTACGGCTGATTCCTCGTCCCGCCTGTACGGGTGGGCCGAGAAGTCCTCCTACGCGACCCCGTTCGTCGCGAACCCGGCCGAGCGCTCGCAGGTGGTCGGCACGATCGACTTCGACGAGTCGGTGGACGCCGCCGCGGTCGCCAAGGCACTGCGTGCCAACGGCATCGTGGACACCGAGCCGTACCGCAAGCTCGGCCGCAACCAGCTGCGCATCGCGATGTTCCCGGCGATCGACCCGGCGGACGTCGAGGCGCTCACGCAGTGCATCGACTACGTGGTCGAGGCGCTCTGAGCACCTGATCGACCTACGGGAGAGGGCCACCGCACGCGTGCGGTGGCCCTCTTCTCGTTGCTGCCGCCTTCTCGTTGGTGCCGCCGAAGTACCGCCGCTACCGGTTGACCAGCGAGCTGATCAGTACGACGACCAGCAGGAGCACCAGGGTGCCGGTCACGATGCGCATGCGAGTCTTGGGATCCACGGTCAACGAGCGTACCTCCGGCTCACCCCCGGCTAGACGCCGAGTCCGGCCCCGCCGGTGGCGTCGAGGTTCTGGCCGGTGACCCACCGCGAGTCGGCGGAGGCCAGGAAGGCCACGATGTCGGCGATGTCGGACACCTCGGCGAGCCGCTTCAGCGCCGAGAGGCCGGCCGTCCGCTCCTGCGCCGCCAGGTCGTCCAGCCACGGGTTGATGTCGGTCGGGACGACGCCGGGCCGCACCGAGTTCACCGTGATCCCGCGGGGCCCGAGCTCCTCGGCCAGGGCCAGCGTGAAGGCCTCCAGCGCGCCCTTGGTCATCGCGTAGGCGATGGCCGCGGGGAAGGCCACCCGGGTGACGGCGGACGAGACATTGACGATCCGCCCGCCGTCCCGCAGGCGCTCCAGGCCCCGCTGGACGACGAAGAACGGCGCCTTCGCGTTCACCGCGAACACCTCGTCGTACCCGGCCTCGTCCACCTCGTGGGCACGCCCGAACAGGCCCATGCCCGCATTGTTGACCAGGACGTCCAGCCCCGCCGCTCCCCCGCCGTGCCCGTCCCCGTGCTCGGCCGCGTACGCAGCCAGCCCCTGGTCGAAGGCCTCCCACAGCGCCTCGGCGTCCCCCGGGACACCCAACTCGGCGCCGATCGCGAAGGCCCGTCCGCCCTCCGCCCCGATCGTCTTCACGACCTCCTCGGCGGCCTCCCCGTTGCGGCCGTAGTGCACCGCGACCAGCGCGCCGTCCCGGCCGAGCCGTTCGGCGATGCCCCGCCCGATGCCCCGGCTGCCGCCCGTCACCAGTGCCGTCTTCCCCACCAGCGCGCCCATGGCCACGCCCCCTCGCTTCTCCCGAGCACATTTCTGTAGCGATCGCTAACGAAAGAAACCGTAGCACGCCTTCTGTAGTGGTCGATATAAAATCGGGCCATGACCAGCACGACGCGGGGACGCCCCCGCTCCTTCGACCGCGAGGCCGCCCTCGAACAGGCCCTGCGGCTGTTCTGGGAGCGCGGCTACGAGGCCACCTCGGTCGCCGACCTCACGGCCGCCATGGGCATCCGCCCGCCGAGCCTGTACGCGGCCTTCGGCGACAAGCAAACGCTCTTCGCGGAGGTCGTGGCCCGCTACCAGGAGACGTACGGCGTCTACGCGACGCGCGCGTTCGCGGAGGAGCCGACCGCCAGGGCGGGCGTCGAGCGGATGCTGCGCGCCGCCGCCGCCCTGCTCACCGACCCCGAGCACCCGTGGGGCTGCCTGCTGGTCGGCTCGACGGTCAACTGCACCTCGCCGGAGATCGTGCAGGCCGTCCGTGAGCAGCGCGAGGCCAACGTGCGCGCCCTCGAGTCCCGGATCCGCGCCGACATCGCCGCCGGCCTGGCGCCCGCCGGGACAGACGCGGCGGAGCTGGCGCAGTTCACCGCGACCGTCGTCCAGGGCATGACGCTGCGCGCCCGCGACGGCGCGAGCCGCGCCGAGCTCGAACAGGTCGCGACCGCCGCGATGCGCGCCTGGCCGTGATCACGGTTTGCGGACGCCACACGACACACCCGCCGTGATCACGGTTCGCGGCCACCGCGCCACACACCAGCCGCGATCACGGCTCGCGGCCACCGCACCACACACCAGCCGTGATCAGTCGACCGCCCAGCGCGCCAACGGCCAGGCCCGCACGGTCTCGTAGTGCGGGAAGCCGCCGGACAGCTCGCTCTTCATGAGGTGCAGCTCGGCGGCCTCCCACTCCGGCCCCCGGTAGTCGGCCAGCGCCACGGCCAGCCCCTCCAGCTCGGCCGCCGCGACCCGCTGGACGGCCCGCCGGTGCCCGCGCGACGAGCCGGCCCTGGCCAGCGTCACGTGCGGGTGGAAGCTGAACGCGTCCACCTCGCCGGTGATGTCCGCGGTGGCCTCGTACACGGCCTCGGCGAGCCGCCGCAGCGCCCACGTCTGCCCCTCGGCCCCGGCCCACAGCACCCGGTCGCCGAAGCGTCCGCCGCCGGCGATCCGCAGCCGGTGCGCCGGGTGGGCCTGGGCGACCGCGGCCAGGGCCGCCTCCAGCTCGGGCAGCCGGTCCTCCGACACCTGGCCGAGGAAGGCCAGGGTCAGGTGCCAGCCCTCGACGGTGGTCCAGCGCAGCCGGTCCGCCCCCGGCAGCCCGCGCACCGGCGCCACCGCGTCGGAGAGCCCTTGCAACGCCTCGACCGGCGGGAGCACCGCCACGAACAACCTCATGGTCCTACTCTTCCGCCGCGCGCCCGTCTGCACTAGAACTTTTTCCATGAAGATCCGCAACGGGGGCCCCGAAGACGTGCCCGACATGCTCGCCCTGCTCGACGGCGCCGTGGCCTGGCTGGCCGGCCAGGGCCGCACCGGCCAGTGGGGCGACCAGCCCTTCTCCACCATCCCGGCCCGGGTGGAGCACGTCGAGAAGTACGGCCGCGAGCCCTTCCTGATGCGCCTCGCGGTGGACGACGAGGGCCGCACCGTCGGCGCGTGCGTCCTGTCCGAGGAGCGCGGGCAGTACATCCCCGCCGTCGACGAGCGCGAGCTGTACGTCCGCAACCTGGTGACCGACCGCACCCGCAAGGGCTCGGGCATCGGCGCCGCGCTGATCGCCGACGCGCTCGACGAGGCCCGCCGCCGCGGCATCGGCCTGCTCCGGGTGGACTGCTACGGCGGCAACGACCGCAAGCTGGTCGGCCAGTACCGGGCCCTCGGCTTCACCGAGACCGAGGCCTTCGAGGTCGAGCAGCCGAACGGCGTGTGGGTCGGCCAGGTCCTGGAGATCCGGCTCTAGTGCACTAGCAAGCGTCCCGGGTACACCTCAGGCCTCGGGGGGGGTGGGGCCCCCCCGGGCCGTCCATTAATAAGCAGGGCCCCCCCCCCTGGGGGTTTGTTGGGGGGCCAGTGCGCGGCTCGACGGGCCCCACC
>NZ_JBFBDY010000030.1:0-29708 GCF_040683475.1 Kitasatospora sp. NPDC093558
GGGGGCCGCCGCCCCGGGTTGGGTCCTGCTGTGGGCACGGCTTTGCCACCTGGTCACCGGGATGCGGGCGCGCGCCTGACACCGGGTCGACCCCCCGCGCCACGGCCCCCGTGGCGCGGGCGGACCGGCTCCTGGGAAGGTAGGTCCAGGACCGCGTGACCGCGTGGGCCACTGGGCGGCCGGGAGGACGACGACGGTGGAGGAGCAGCGGGCCGGGAGCCGGGTCAGCCGGCCGGAGATCCGGCTGGTGCGGCGCGGGTTCACCGATCCCGCGCGGGCGGTCCGACTGCTGACGGGGCCCGGCCTGGAGGGCCTGGCCGACGACCCGGTCCTGCTGGACGCGCTCGGGGCCACCGCCGACCCCGACCTCGCCCTGCTGGGCCTCGCCCGGCTGCTGGAGGCCGCCGACGGGGCCGACCGGCACACCCTGCGCGACACCCTGACCACCTCCAAGCCGCTGCGCGACCGACTGCTCGGCGTCCTCGGCGCCTCCACCGCGCTCGGCGACCACCTCGCCCGGCACCCGCACGACTGGCACGCCCTGGTCACCTTCGAGCTGCGCGACATGCACCCGGGGCCCGAGGACTTCCGGCGGGCCCTCGCCGAGGGCGTCCGGACGGACGGGGGCCGCGGCCCGGCCGACGCGCTGCGCGTCGCCTACCGCCGGTGCCTGCTCGCGATCGCCGCCCGGGACCTCTCCGGCACCACCGACCTCGCCCAGACGGCGGCCGAGCTCGCCGACCTCGCCGGCGCCACCCTGCAGACCGCCCTCGACCTCGCCGCCGAGCAGGACCCGCAGGCCGCCGCGGCCTGCCGGCTCGCCGTGATCGGCATGGGCAAGTGCGGCGGGCGCGAGCTCAACTACGTCTCCGACGTGGACGTCATCTTCGTCGCCGAGCCGCGTGAGGGCGTCGGCGAGCACGAGGCCGTCAAGGCCGCCACCCGGCTCGCCGCCGCGCTCACCCGGCTCTGCTCGGACACCACCGGCGAGGGCACCATCTGGCCGGTGGACGCCAACCTCCGCCCCGAGGGCCGCAACGGGCCGCTGGTGCGCACCCTGGCCAGCCACGTCGCGTACTACCAGCGCTGGGCCAAGACCTGGGAGTTCCAGGCGCTCCTCAAGGCCCGCCCGGTGGCCGGCGACACCGAGCTCGGCGCCGCGTACGTGGACGCGCTGGCCCCGATGGTCTGGCAGGCCGCCACCCGGGAGAACTTCGTCGCCGACGTGCAGCAGATGCGCCGCCGGGTGGTCGACTCCATCCCCGCGACCGAGGTCGAGCGCCAGCTCAAGCTCGGCCCCGGCGGGCTGCGCGACATCGAGTTCTCCGTCCAGCTGCTCCAGCTCGTGCACGGCCGCACCGACCCGGCGCTGCGCAGCGGCAACACCCTGGAGGCGCTGGCCGCGCTCTCCCGCGGCGGGTACGTCGGCCGGGCCGACGCCGCCTCGCTGGACACCGCCTACCGCTTCCTGCGCTCGCTGGAGCACCGCATCCAGCTGCACCGGCTGCGCCGCACCCACCTCATGCCGACCGGCGAGGAGGACCTGCGCCGGCTGGCCCGCTCGCTCGCCGGGCTGATCAACGGCGACACCAGGACCGACCCGGTCGCCGCGCTGCAGCGCGAGTGGAAGCGGCACGCCGTCGAGGTCCGGCGGCTGCACGAGAAGCTGTTCTACCGGCCGCTGCTCGACGCCGTCGCCGAACTGCCGCCCGGCGCGGCCGGCTTGAGCCCGGACGCGGCCCGGGCCCGGCTGGAGGCGCTCGGCTACGCGGACCCGGCCGCCGCGCTGCGCCACCTCACCGCGCTCGCCTCCGGAGTCAGCCGCAAGGCGGCGATCCAGCGCACGCTGCTGCCGGTGATGCTCGGCTGGTTCGCCGACTCGGCCGACCCGGACGCCGGGCTGCTCAACTTCCGCCAGGTCTCCGACGCGCTCGGCCGCACCCCCTGGTACCTGCGCCTGCTGCGCGACGAGAGCGCCGCCGCCGAGCACCTGGCCCGGGTGCTGTCGGCCGGGCGGCTCGCGCCCGACCTGCTGCTGCGCGCGCCCGAGGCGGTGGCCATGCTGGGCGACCCGCAGGGCCTGGAACCGCGCCGCCGGGCCGCCCTGGAGCAGGAGATACTGGCCGCCGTCGGCCGGGCCGGGACGACCGCCGCGGCCGTCGCCGCCGCCCGTTCGGTGCGCCGCCGGGAGCTGTTCCGCACGGCCGCCGCGGACGTCCTCGGGCGCCTCGGCGACGACCCCGCCGAGGCCCTGGACACCGCGGGGGAGGCGCTGACCGCGCTCAACGCCGCCACCCTCCAGGGCGCGCTGCGGGCCTGCATCACCGGCTGGGAGGCCGAGCACGGGGACCTGCCCACCCGGATCGCCGTCATCGCGATGGGCCGCTTCGGCGGCCACGAGCTCGGCTACGGCTCGGACGCCGACGTGCTCCTCGTCCACGAGCCGCTGCTCGGCTCGCTGGACCAGGACGCCGCCAGGGCCGCCCAGGCGGTCTGCAACGAGCTGCGCACGCTGCTCGGCGCGCCGTCCACCGAGCCCCCGCTGCTGGTCGACGCCGACCTGCGGCCCGAGGGGCGCAGCGGCCCGCTGGTGCGCACCCTCGCCTCGTACGCCGCGTACTACCGCCGGTGGTCGCACGCGTGGGAGAGCCAGGCGCTGCTGCGGGCCGAGCCGGTGGCCGGGGACGAGGAGCTCGGCGCGCGCTTCCGGCAGCTGATCGACCCGCTGCGGTTCCCGGGCAGCGGGGTGCCGGAGCGGGACCTGCTGGAGATCCGCCGGATCAAGGCCCGGATCGAGGCCGAGCGGCTGCCGCGCGGCGCCGACCCGACCACGCACACCAAGATCGGGCGGGGCGGGCTGGCGGACGTCGAGTGGACCGTCCAGCTGCTCCAGCTCCGGCACGGGCACGAGCTGCCCGAGCTGCGTACCACCCGGACGCGCGCGGCGCTGGCCGCCGCGGCCGGGGCCGGGCTGATCGGCGAGGAGGACGCGGCGGTGCTGGACGCGGCCTGGGTGCTGGCCTCCCGGGTGCGGGCGGCGGTGATGCTGGTGCGCGGCCGGCCGGGGGACAGCTTCCCCGGGGAGGCCAGGGAGCTGGCGGGGGTGGCGCGCTACCTCGGGTACGGCGCCGGGCACAGCGGTGAGCTGGTGGACGACTACCGGCGGACGACCCGGCGGGCCCGGGCGGTCGTCGAGCGGCTGTTCTACGGGTGAACGCGGAAGGGGCCCCTCGCGGGGCCCCTCTCGGATCTTCGGCGCTCAGCGGCGGCCGGTGCTGACGGCCGGCTCGCTCCACTGCTCGGGGACGGTGATCGGCTCCTCCACCGTCTCCCTGGCGGGCACCTGCGGCAGCTTGTAGACCCACTCGTGGTAGATCCAGCGGGCGCTGAGGAAGCCCACGGCCAGGCAGAGCTCGCCGCCGACGGCGTCCATCCAGAAGTGGTTGGCGGTGGAGACGATGACCACCAGGGTGGCCGCCGGGTACAGCAGGCCGAGCACCCGGACCCACGTCCGGCGGGCCAGGAAGAAGATCGCCAGGCCGCACCACATCGACCAGCCGATGTGCATCGAGGGCATGGCCGCGTACTGGTTGGAGACGTGCGCGGCGGGGCCCGAGGCCATCGAGCCCCAGGTGCCGTGGGTCTTCACGGTGTCGATGAAGCCGCCGTCGGTCATCAGCCGGGGCGGGGCCAGCGGGAAGAAGTAGAAGCCGACCAGGGCGATCGCGGTGGTGACGAACAGCACCGTGCGGGCGGCCACGTAGCGGCCGGGGTGCCGGCGGTAGAGCCACACCAGCACGCCGATCGTGATCACGAAGTGCAGGGTCGCGTAGTAGTAGTTCATCCCCGTGATGAGCCACCCGACGCCGTCCACGGCGTGGTTGACCGAGCGCTCGACGGCGATGCCGAGGTTCTGCTCCAGGTGCCAGATCCAGCTCGCGTGCTTCTGGGCTATCGACGCCTGCTCCGGGACGGCGTTCCGGACGATCGAGTAGATCCAGTAGCTGATGCCGATCAGGGAGAGCTCGAACCAGATCCGCGGCCGGGCCGGGGAGCGGCGCTGGTCGCGGACGCGGTCGCGCAGGGCCTCGGTGCGGGTCCGGGGGGCACGGGCCGATCCGTCCGGGCTGCCGGGCGGGGTCGGGCGTGCTCCGGAACCACCACCGTGCGCCTGGTCGGCGCGCCGCGCGCCGGCTTGCTGGATCTCGGTCGGTTCCCCCATGGACGAGAAGTCTGCCAGACGTCCCGTAGCCGTCTGCTCATCCTGTGGAAGTGGATTCTTCACCGGCTGTCCCCCTTGAGGGTTAGGGGGCGGCTCCCACCGGGGTAGGGGGTGAGGTCGGGTCTGGTGCTTACCGGTGGGACGGGCATACGTCCCATTGTCACGCCGACCGGTGTGGGGCGCGTAATCGGGGTGCCCGGAGCGCCCGCGCCCCCGTCGCGCCGCTGGAGTTTCCTGCCACGAAACGGTTTCTGCATCTTGCTGAAACATATTGCAGGCCGCTAGCTTCCAGGGAACTCGACCGCCCCTTCCCCTAAGGGAGCCCTCAGTGGCCGATACGCCGCTCAGCCCCCGGCGGAGCGCCCCTCGACGCAGACCCGGCCGCACGGCCGTCCTGCTGGCCTCCGCACTGACCGCCGCCACCCTCGGCGGAGCCCCCGCGGCCCTCGCCGCCGCCCCGCCCGCCCCGCCGTCGGACGCCGCGCTCGCGGCCACCGCCGGGCGGCACGACCTCAGCCGCGAGCAGTTCTACTTCGTCCTGCCCGACCGCTTCGCCAACGGCGACCGCTCCAACGACACCGGTGGCATCACCGGCGGGCGGCTGGACAACGGCTTCGACCCCGCCGACAAGGGCTTCTACCACGGCGGCGACCTGGCCGGCCTGATCCAGCAGCTCGACTACATCCAGAACCTCGGCACCACGGCGATCTGGATGGCGCCGATCTTCAAGAACAAGCCCGTCCAGGGCACCGGCGCCGACGCCTCGGCCGGCTACCACGGCTACTGGATCACCGACTTCACCCAGGTCGACCCCCACTTCGGCACCAACGACCAGCTGAAGGACCTGATAGCCAAGGCGCACGCCCGCGGCATCAAGGTCTTCTTCGACGTCATCACCAACCACACCGCCGACGTCATCGACTACGCGGAGCAGCAGCACACCTACCGCTCGACCGGCGCGTACCCGACGCTCGACGCGGACGGCAACCCGGTCGACGAGACGGCGATCGCAGACTCCGGCGCCCCCTGGCCCCGGATCACCAAGGACTCGTTCCCCTACACCCCGGTCTTCCGCACCCCGGCCGACGCGACCGCCAAGTCGCCGTCCTGGCTGAACGACCCCGCGCTCTACCACAACCGCGGCGACTCGACCTTCGTCGGCGAGTCCGCCACCGAGGGCGACTTCAGCGGGCTCGACGACCTCGACACCCAGAACCCCCGCGTGGTGAAGGGCTTCGAGAAGGTCTACGAGCAGTGGGTGAAGGACGCCGGGGTGGACGGCTTCCGGATCGACACCGTCAAGCACGTCAACATGGCCTTCTGGCAGCAGTGGGCGCCCGCGCTCAAGGACTTCGCCGCCAAGCAGGGCAACAAGAAGTTCTTCATGTTCGGCGAGGTCTACTCCGGCGACCCGGCGGTCACCTCGCCGTACGTCACCAAGGGCAAGCTCCAGGCCACGCTCGACTTCCCGTTCCAGGGCGCCGCGCGCTCGTACGTCTCGCAGGGCGGCTCGGCGAAGAACCTCGCCGACGTGTACGCCCAGGACTACCGCTACACCAGCGCCGACACCGACGCGTACGAGCTGCCGACCTTCCTCGGCAACCACGACATGGGCCGCTTCGGCTCCTTCCTGGTCGCCGACAACCCGGGTGCCGACGACGCCACCCTGCTGCAGAAGGACCGCCTCGGCAACGAGCTGCAGTTCCTCACCCGCGGGCAGCCCGTCGTCTACTACGGCGACGAACAGGGCTTCACCGGCGCGGGCGGCGACAAGGACGCCCGGCAGGACATGTTCGCCTCGCGGACGGCCTCCTACAACGCCGACCGCGTGCTCGGCGGCCCCTCGGGACCGGCCGACCGGTACGGGCAGGGCGGCGAGCTCTACCAGGGCATCGCGGGCCTCGCGAAGCTGCGCCGCGACAACCCGGCGCTCGCCGACGGCGCCCAGATCGAGCGGTACGCCGCCGACGGCGCGGGCGTGTACGCGTTCTCCCGGATCGACGCCGGGCAGCAGGTCGAGTACCTGGTGGCGGTCAACAACGCCACCGAGGCGAAGACCGTCACCCTCGACACGTTCTCGGCCGGGATGGGCTTCGACCGGATCCACCCGGCGGCGTCCTCGGGCGAACGGCTCACCAGCGGCGCCGACCGCAAGGTGACCGTGACCGTGCCGCCGCTGTCGTCCGTCGTCTACAAGGCGGGTGCCAAGCTCGCCCCGGTCGCCGCCGCGCCGCAGCTCTCGGTGCAGCCGCCCGCGGACGGCTCGACCGGGCTCGTGACGATCGGGGCGAAAGCGGACGGCGGCTTCGACCGCGTGACGTTCGCCGCGCAGGTCGGCAACGGGCCCTGGCAGACGCTCGGCACCGCCGACACCGGGAAGTACTCGGTGACCCAGGACCTCGGCGCCGCGGCGCCCGGCACGGTGGTGCGGTACAAGGCCGTCGTGCAGGACTCCAGCGGCCACCTGCGCTCCGCCACCGCGAGCTTCACCACCGGCACCCCCGCGCCCAAGCCCGTCCCCACGGCCACCGCGCGCCCGTACGCCGTCGTGCACTACAACCGGCCGGACGGGAACTACGACGGCTGGAACCTCTACGCCTGGGGCGACCTCGCGGACGGCGAGTCCACCCAGTGGCCGGCCGGGCACGGCTTCACCGGCCGGGACGCGTACGGCGCCTTCGCGTACGTGCGGCTCAAGCCGGGCGCCTCGGACGTCGGGTTCATCGTCGAGAAGGACGGCGTCAAGGACGTCGACGCCGACCGGCACGTCGACGTCGGCAGCACCGGGGAGGTCTGGGTCAAGCAGGGCGATCCGACCGTGCGCACCACGAACCCCGGTCCGGCCGGCACCCCGCAGGCGAACACCGCCGTCATCCACTACAACCGGGCCGACGGCGCCTACGACGGCTGGGGCCTGCACGACTGGACCGGCGCCGCCACCCCGACCGACTGGGGCAAGCCGCTGATGCCGGCGCGCCGCGACGCCTTCGGCGCCGTCTTCGAGGTGCCGCTCGCCCCCGGGGCGACCAGCCTCAGCTACATCCTGCACAACGGCAACGACAAGGACCTGCCGGGCGACCAGTCGCTCGACTTCTCGGTCAACGGCCGGGAGGTCTGGATCCTCGGCGGACGCGAGGGCTACCTGCTGCCGCAGAACGCCGCCGCCTCCTCGCAGTTGGACCCCGGCACCGCCAAGGCGCAGTGGATCGACGCCAGGACCGTCGTCGTCCCCGCGAACTACGGCGCGGCCGACGCGGCGCTCGCCGGCGGCACCAGCGCGCAGCTCGTCTACGACCCCGCGGGCGGCATCCGCGCCGACAAGGGCGTGCTGACCAAGCCCGGCCGGTGGATCCGGCTCACTCCCGTCCAGGGCGGGCTGACCGACGCGCAGAAGGCCAAGTTCCCGCACCTGGCGGGTTATCGGGCCTTCACCGTGGACGCCCGGGACGCCGCGCGCGTGCCCGCGGCGCTGCGCAGCCAGCTCCTGTTCACCGAACACCTGTCGAGCGGCGCGGCGTTGGCCGCCACCGGCGTCCAAATCCCCGGTGTGCTGGACGACTTGTACGCCCGCCACACCGGCCGGGCCGACTTCGGGCCGGCGTACTACGACGGCAAGGTGGCGCTGTCGGTGTGGGCGCCGACCGCGCAGGACGTGTCCGTCCAGGTCTTCGACGGCGCGACCGGGGGCACCCCGAGGACGCTGCCGATGAAGCTGGACGACGAGACCGGTGTGTGGGAAGTCGTCCGCGACAAGGCCGAGTTGGACGGCAAGTACTACCTGTACCAGGTGAAGGTCTGGGCGCCCTCCGTGCAGCAGACCGTCGTCAACACCGTCACCGACCCGTACTCGGTCGCGCTGTCCGCCGACTCCAGGCGCAGCCTGGTGGCCGACCTCGACGCCAAGGAGCTCAAGCCCAAGGGCTGGGAGGAGCAGAACGTCCCGGCGGCCGTCCCGCCGGCGAAGCAGCGGATCCAGGAGCTGCACGTCCGCGACTTCTCCGTCGAGGACACCACCGTCCCGGCCGCCGAGCGCGGCACCTACCTGGCGTTCACCGAGCCGAACTCGGCCGGGATGCAGCACCTCCGGGACCTCGCCAAGGCCGGCGTGACCACCGTCCACCTGCTGCCGACCTTCGACATCGCGTCCATCCCGAAGGACAGGGCCGGCCAGAAGCTCCCGCCCTGCGACCTCAAGTCCCTTCCGCCGGACAGTCCGAAGCAGCAGGAGTGCGTGGCGGCCGTCGCCGCGGACGACGCGTACAACTGGGGCTACGACCCGCTGCACTACAACGTGCCGGAGGGCACGTACGCGACGGACTCGACCGGGACGGCCCGGACGGTCCAGTTCCGGCAGATGGTGCAGGCGATGCACGAGGCCGGGCTGCGCGTCGTGCTGGACGTCGTCTTCAACCACACCGCCGCCAGTGGCCAGGCCGAGAACTCGGTGCTGGACAAGGTGGTGCCCGGCTACTACCAGCGGCTGGACGCCAACGGCAAGGTGACGACGGACAGTTGCTGCTCCGACACCGCGCCCGAGCACGCCATGATGAACCGGCTCGTCGTCGACTCGGTGACGCTGTGGGCGCGCGAGTACCGCGTCGACGGCTTCCGCTTCGACCTGATGGGCCTCGACCCGAAGTCCACCATGCTCGACGTGCAGGCGGCGCTGGGGAGGATGACGCCGGACTCGGACGGCGTCGACGGCAAGAACGTCTTCCTCTACGGCGAGGGCTGGAACTTCGGCACCGTCGCGAACGACTCCCGGTTCGTCCAGGCCACCCAGGCCAACATGGCGGGCACCGGCATCGCGACCTTCGACGACCGGCTGCGCGACGCCGCCCGCGGCGGCAACTTCATGCTCGGCTCCGCGCCGCAGCAGGGCTTCGCCTCCGGCCTGTACACCGACCCGAACGGCTCGTCCGCCAACGGCACCCCCGACCAGCAGAAGGCGCGCCTCCTGCACGAGATGGACCAGCTGAAGGTCGGGCTGACCGGCAACCTGGCCGGGTACGCGTTCACCGACAGCTCCGGCAGGGCCGTCACCGGCGCCCAGGTCGACTACAACGGCGCCCCGACCGGGTACGCGAGCAGGCCGGGCGAGGCGGTGGAGTACGTGGACGCCCACGACAACACCGACCTGTTCGACGCCCTCGCCTACAAGCTGCCCACCGGCACCGCCCCCGCCGACCGGGCCCGGATGCAGGCCCTCGGGCTCTCGCTCACCGCGCTCACCCAGGGTGCGGGCTTCGCCCAGGCGGGCAGCGACCTGCTGCGCTCGAAGTCGCTCGACTCCAACTCCTACAACTCGGGCGACTGGTTCAACGCGATCCATTGGAGCCCTGCGGACGGCAACGGCTGGGGCCGCGGCCTGCCGATGGCGGCCGACAACAAGGAGCTCTGGCCGACTGCCCAATCGCTCCTGGCCAACCCGAAGTTGACCGTCGGCGCGGACGACATCCGGGCGACCACGGCGCAATTCCAGGACTTCCTGCGGATCAAGCAGTCCTCGCCGCTGTTCTCCCTGCCGACCCTCGCCGACGTCCAGCAGCGGTTGTCCTACCCGCTCTCCGGCACCGCCGGCGAGATGCCCGGGGTGATCACCCTGCACCTGGACGGCACCGGCCTGGCCGGCGCGGCGAAGGGGATCACCGTGGTGTTCAACGCCACGCCCACGGCGCAGAGCCAGACGGTGGCCGCGCTGAAGGGGACGGCCCAGGCGCTCCACCCCGTCCAGGCGGGCGGTGCGGACCCGGTGGTCAAGCAGTCCGGCTTCGACGCCGCGACCGGCACGTTCACCGTGCCCGGCCGCACCGTGGCGGTGTACGTCCAGGGCTGACTTCCGTCCGACTCCCGTCCGACTCCCGGGCCCGGTACCGCCGTTGTGGTGGTGCCGGGCCCGGGTTCGTTCCCGGGGGCGCTCGACATGGCCGGAACCGGCCCGTGGCACGGCCGGAATGGTGACGTGCCGGGCCCCGCGGACGCTGCGGCCCGGCCGGGCGGACCGGCGGCGGCCTGAGTGCTGGTCAGTGCCGGTGCGGAGGAGTCGAACCGCCGGGTGCTCATGAAAACCGTTGTGGTAAGTGTCTTGACCTGTAACGCAGTTGAAGCAGTCGGCGACGGCCCGGTGCGGACTCGAATCGGCCAAACCGTGGCATGCATCTGTCATCAATGGCTCGTTTGCTGTCACGATTCCCCCTGCCGCCGACGAGGGCCCCCCAACTCTCCCTCCCGGCGGCGGAGTTCCCCGTGCGCACCTTGGCACGCGCTGCACCCCCTGCACTCCTCTGCACCTGACTCTGTGAGCACCGCTGCACCCCTGGCGCACACCGCCGCCGGGGGCCCCCACTGCGCCGCAACCCCGCGGCCCAGGTCGCCCTCCACCGTGCGCACACCCGCGCCGGTCGGTAAAGGAGTCCGCATGTCCCGCTACGCCCACGCCCGGAAGGCGGCGGTCGTCATGGCCGCCACCACCGCGCTGCTGGTGACCGGCATCCCGGTCATCGCCCAGGCGGCCGCCCCCGACGCGCCGTCCGTCGTCGCCCAGCAGCTCTCCGCCCGTGCGCAGCTCATCTCCGCCGCCAACCAGCAGGCCGCGAGCCTCGCCCAGAGCATCGGGCTGAGCGACCAGGAGAAGCTGGTCACCAAGGACGTCGTCCAGGACGCGAACGGCGACCGCCACCTGCGGTACGAGCGCACCTACGCCGGACTCCCCGTCCTCGGCGGCGACCTGGTCGTCCACCAGACCGGCGCCGGCGCCACGAAGGGCGTGACCAAGGCCAGCGACGCCGTCCTGGCGGGCCTGGACACCACCCCCGCGCTCGCCGCGCCGAAGGCCCAGGAGAGCGCGCTGGCCGCCGAGTCGGGCGCCGCGCTGGAGGCCGCGCCGCGCCTGGTGGTCTTCGCCGCCAAGGGCACCCCGACGCTCGCGTACGAGACCGTCGTCACCGGCAAGGGCGACGACGGCACCCCGAGCCGCCTGCACGTCGTCACCGACGCGGCGACCGGCGAGGTCCTCGCCAAGAACGAGACCATCGAGACCGGCAGCGGCACCGGCGTCTACGTCGGCAACGTGCCGCTCACCACCACCCAGAGCGGCGGCCAGTACCAGCTCAAGGACGGCACCCGCGGCGGCCAGTACACGACCAACATGAGCAACGGCACGTCCGGCAACGGCACGCTGTACGCCAAGTCCTCCGACACCTGGGGCGACGGCACCGCCTCGAACTCCGAGTCCGCCGCCGTGGACGCCCAGTACGGCGCCGCCGCCACCTGGGACTTCTACAAGAGCGCCTTCAACCGTAGCGGCATCCGCAACGACGGTGTCGGCGCGTACAGCCGCGTCCACTACGACAGCAACTACGTGAACGCGTTCTGGGACGACTCCTGCTTCTGCATGACCTACGGGGACGGCTCCGGCAACACCCACCCGCTCACCGCGCTCGACGTGGCCGGCCACGAGATGACGCACGGCGTCACCGCCGCGACCGCCGCGCTCAACTACTCCGGTGAGTCCGGCGGCCTCAACGAGGCCACCTCCGACATCATGGGCAAGATGGTCGAGTGGAACGCCAACCTGCCCTCCACGCCGCCGAACTACTTCATCGGCATCCAGCTCAACATCAACGGCAACGGCACGCCGCTGCGCTACATGGACAAGCCCTCCAAGGACGGCAACTCGGCCGACTCCTGGTACTCGGGCGTCGGCAACCTGGACGTGCACTACTCGTCCGGTCCCGCCAACCACTTCTTCTACCTGCTGTCCGAGGGCAGCGGCGCGAAGAGCCTCAACGGGTTCAACTACGACAGCCCGACGGTCAACGGCATCACCGTCTCCGGCATCGGCCGGGACAAGGCCAAGCAGATCTGGTACAAGGCGCTCACCGCCTACATGACCTCGACCACCGACTACGCCGCCGCCCGCACGGCGACGATCAGCGCGGCCACCGACCTCTACGGCGCGAACAGCAACGAGGTCTACCAGGTGGGCGTCGCGTGGGCGGCCATCAACGTCGGCCAGGTGCCGCCGAACCCGGGCGGCGTCAGCGTCGCGAACCCGGGCAGCCAGTCCACCGCGCTGAACGGCTCGGTGAACCTGCAGATCCAGGCCTCGGGCGGCACCGCGCCGCTGTCGTACTCCGCCACCGGCCTGCCCACCGGCCTGTCGATCAACTCCTCGACCGGCCTGATCTCCGGCACGGCCTCCGCGGCGGGCAACTACAGCCCGACCGTCACGGTCACCGACGCCGGCGGCAAGACCGCGACGGCCAGCTTCGCCTGGACCGTCTCGGGCCCCGGCGGCGGCTGCACGCCGGCGCAGTTGCTCGGCAACCCGGGCTTCGAGACGGGTTCGGCGGCGCCGTGGACGGCGACGAGCGGTGTGATCGACAACAGCTCCTCGCAGCCGGCGCACAGTGGCAGCTGGAAGGCGTGGCTGGACGGCTACGGCACCACCCACACCGACACGCTGTCGCAGACGGTGACGATCCCGGCGGGCTGCAAGGCGACGCTGAGCTTCTGGCTGCACATCGACACCGCGGAGACGGGTACGACGCCGTACGACAAGCTGACGGTGGCGGTCAACGGGACCACGCTGAAGACCTACAGCAACGTGGACGCGGCGGCCGGCTACCAGCAGCGGACCTTCGACCTGTCGGCGTACGCGGGCAAGAGCGTCACGCTGAAGTTCACCGGCACCGAGGACGCCTCGAACCAGACGAGCTTCGTGATCGACGACACCGCCATCCAGACCGGCTGACCTCGGGTCGGTAGGCGGGGCCCGACAGCCATCCGGCTGCCGGGCCCTCGTCGTTCTCGGCGGTGTGCGGCTACTGATGCGGAAACGTTTCGTCCCTTGCCTTGACGGTGTCTCCCGGCGGCTCTAAGTTCGCTGCAAGTTTCCGGCAAGTTACAGAAACTTCCTGCACCCCGGCTGCCCCACCCCAGCCGCCCCCCTTGGAGACGACGTGGTCACCACCGCCCCCACCCTCCCCCGGCCTTCGGCCGGGGGGACCCCCAGGCCTGCCCGCGCGGCCGGAGCGCTCGCCGCTTCGGCCGTGCTCGCGCTCTCGTTCACCGCGGGCCTCGGCGCCCCCACCGCCCATGCCACCCCGCCCGCCAACGGCGGCAAGGACGTCACCGCGACCCTCTTCGAGTGGCGCTTCGACTCCGTCGCCCAGGCCTGCACCAGCACGCTCGGCCCGAAGGGCTACGGCTTCGTCGAGGTCTCGCCGCCCCAGGAGCACATCCAGGGCCCGCAGTGGTGGACCTCCTACCAGCCGGTCAGCTACCGGATCGCCGGGCGGCTCGGCGACCGGACCTCGTTCAAGAACATGGTCGACACCTGCCACGCGGCCGGCGTCAAGGTCATCGCCGACACCGTGATCAACCACATGACGGCCGGCTCGGGCACCGGCACCGGCGGCACCGTCTACACGAAGTACAACTACCCCGGCACCTACCAGGACCAGGACTTCCACACCTGCCGCCAGCCGGTCAGCAACTACCAGGACCGCACCAACGTGCAGGACTGCGAGCTGGTCAACCTCGCCGACCTGGACACCGGCAGCGCGTACGTCCAGCAGACCATCGCGCACTACATGGACGACCTGGCCTCGCTCGGCGTCGACGGCTACCGGATCGACGCCGCCAAGCACATCGCCGCCACCGACCTGGCCGCGATCAAGGCCAAGATGGCCAACCCCAACGCCTTCTGGGTGCAGGAGGTCATCTACGGCGCCGGCGAGCCGATCCAGCCGTCCGAGTACACCGGCAACGGCGACGTCGACGAGTTCCGCGTCGGCACCGACCTCAAGCGCATTTTCACCAGCGACAAGCTCGCCAACCTCAACGGCTGGGGCGCCTCCTGGGGCTACCTGCCGAGCGGCCAGGCGCGCAGCTTCATCGACAACTGGGACACCGAGCGCAACGGCTCGACCCTCAACTACACCTACGGCAACACCTACACGCTCGCCAACGTCTTCCTGCTCGCCTCGACGTACGGCGCGCCCAACGTCTACTCCGGCTACACCTTCAGCAGCAACGACGACGGCCCGCCCAACGGCGGCACCGTGAACGCCTGCTACCAGGACGGCTGGAACTGCACCCACGCCTGGCGGCAGGTCGCCAACATGGTCGGCTTCCGCAACGCGGTCGCGGGCACCGGGGTCACCGACTGGTGGTCCGACGGCAACAACGCGATCGCCTTCGGGCGCGGCAACCAGGGCTACGTCGCGATCAACCACGAGACCGGCGCGCTCACCCAGACCTTCCAGACCGGCCTGCCCGCCGGCACCTACTGCGACGTTCAGCACGGCGACCCGCAGCCGGGCGGCGGCTGCACCGGTCCGACGTACCAGGTCGGCGCGAACGGGCAGTTCACCGCGACGGTCGGCGCGGGCGACGCGGTCGCGCTGTACGTCCAGCCCGGGACGAACGTCTCCGGCGCCTCGTTCAACGTCAACGCGACGACCTCGTACGGCCAGAACATCTACGTCGTCGGCGACAACGCGGCGCTGGGCGGCTGGGACCCGGCCAAGGCGCTGCCGCTCTCGTCCTCCGGCTACCCGGTCTGGTCGCTGGCGCTGTCGCTGCCGGCCGGCACCGCCTTCCAGTACAAGTACGTCCGCAAGGACGCGAGCGGGGTGGTGACCTGGGAGTCCGGCGCGAACCGGACGGCAACGGTGCCCTCCTCGGGGACGGTCGCGCTGAACGACACCTGGCGGTCGTAGGCCGTAGCGGGTGCGGGGATCCCCGTCGGCCGCGTCAGCGCGGTGTGACGGGGATCCCTCCTGCGGGTGGCCCGGCCGGTTCGAACCGCCGGCCGGGTCAGCCGCGTCCGATGTACGGCATCGTGGTCGCCATCACCGTCGCGAACTGCACGTTCGCCTCCAGCGGCAGCGAGGCCATGTGCCGCACCGTGCGGGCCACGTCGGCCACGTCCATCGTCGGCTCCGGGGCGATCCGCCCGTCCGCCTGCCGCACCCCGGCGCTCATCGCCGCCGTCATGTCGGTGGCCGCGTTGCCGATGTCGATCTGCCCGCAGGCGATCCGGTACGGGCGGCCGTCCAGCGAGAGCGACTTGGTCAGGCCGGTCACGGCGTGCTTGGTCGCGGTGTAGGCGATCGAGTGCGGGCGCGGGACGTGCGCGGAGATCGAGCCGTTGTTGATGATCCGGCCGCCCTGCGGGTCCTGCGCCTTCATGGTCCGGAAGGCGGCCCGGGCGCAGAGGAAGGCGCCGGTCAGGTTGAGGTCGACCACCGCGCGCCAGGCGTCCACCTCCAGCTCGTCCACCGGGACGGCGGGGCCGAAACTGCCGGCGTTGTTGAACAGCAGGTCCACCCGGCCGAAGCGCTCGACGGCGGCCGCGAACAGCGCGTCCACCGCCGCCGCGTCGGTGACGTCGGTGGGCACCACGGCGGCCGGACCGCCGGCCAGCCCGGCGGTCTCCCGCAGCGGCTCGGCCCGGCGCCCGGCCAGGACCAGCCCCCAGCCGGCGGCGGCCAGCTCGACCGCGACGGCCCGGCCGACCCCGCTGCCCGCTCCGGTGACGACGGCGGTTCCGACGGTGACGGCAGCGATCTGCTGGGACATGGGGGGCTCCTCGTACTAGGGTCTCGGTCGATCGTCGCGGACCGCGGAGGCCGCCGTCACTGGTGGAAGGGCCCAAAGATCGCGCCGCCGGGCGGGCCGGGTGCTGTGGCCCTTGGGGCGGACGGATCGGGTGACGGGTTTTACCCGATCGCGAACAAACATTGGATTCCCGGTGGCCACCGCGCAACCGGCCCGCCCCGGCCCACGTCATAAGATCGCAGGACGGCCCGCTGCGGCGAGCCGCGAAATCCGGGGTCCGCGGCGAGCCGCCCCCCGGGCCTGTCCGGCCCCACCCGGGGGCCGCCGCCCGGCCAGCCGGCCCGGGTGCGTCATCGGTCGGAGAGTCCTCACCGTGCTTAGGCAGTCGTCCCGTTCCCGCGCCGTCCTGACCGGTGCCGCCGTGCTCACCCTGGCTGCCTCGCTCGCCGCCTGCGGGAGTTCGGGCGGCGGGAAGGGGGACAGCGCCGCGGCGGCGGGCACCCCGAGCGCGGCCGGCACGAGCACCGTCGCGGGCGACCCGGCCGCCGCCTCCGCCTCCGCCGCCCCCGCGCCCACCAGCGCGGCCCCGGCCGCGAACGGCAAGGTGCTGATGCCGACGAGCCAGCCCTCGATGACCAAGGTCCGCGACACCGCCGCCGGCCCGATCATGCTGACCAAGCTGACCGGCCCGAAGTCCGGCGTGACCGGCCAGGTGTGGGTCTGGCTGCCGCCCGAGTACAACGACCCCAAGTACGCCAAGACCGGCTTCCCGGTGCTGACCCTCTACGCGGGCGGCCAGAGCAACGGCTACAACACCTGGACCGACAACCAGCTGCCGATCCAGGAGGAGGACGAGCAGCTGGCCAAGGCCGGCAAGGCCCACCCGTTCATCATGATCATGCCGGTGCAGAACTTCAACAGCGACGAGAACAACGCGCTGGACTGCTCCGACATCCCGGGCCAGCCCAAGATGGCGACCTGGATGGCCCAGGACATCCCGGACTGGGTCCGGGCGAACTTCCGCACCCTGAAGGGCCGCGACAGCTGGGGCATCATGGGCGCCTCCACCGGCGGGTTCTGCAGCGCCAAGCTCTCGCTCCAGTACCCCGACGTGTACAAGGCCGCCGTCCCGATCGACGGCTACTTCATCCCCGACTCGCACCTGTGGAAGGGCCACGACGCCGAGCGGATGGCCAACAACCCCGACGTGCTCGTCACCCAGGGCAAGGCCGACGTGAAGATGCTGGTCACGGCCGGCGGCGCCAACGCGTACGAGAAGGGCGTCGTCAAGAGCTGGGTGGCCAAGGCCGCCCCGCCGGTCGCCATCGAGTACTACGAGCAGCCCGGCGGCAAGCACCTGACCTCGGACTTCAAGAAGATGATCCCGGACACACTGCAGTGGCTCACCAAGAACCTGGCGGGCCCGGCCTCCGACTGAGGCCGTCCGCGCGTACGCCGAACCGCCGGTGCCCGGGAAACACTCCCGGGCACCGGCGGTTCCGGGTTTCGCGGGACCAACGGCGCCGAGCGTCGCGTCCGGCCGGGGAAAGGCTGTGACCTGCGCGTCAATCGGACATTGATTCACCTCTGATCGACTGCACGCACAGTGAACGGGGCCGCCTTCCGGGGGCCGTGATCCGCACGACCCGCCGATTCGTGAAGAGAGTGCCATGCCGATCCACCTGCTGCCGCCGCCGCCCGCCACCGCGCCCGAGCGGGCCGAGGACGAGGAGCCCCGGGCGGTCCGTTTCGCCGGGCTGCGGCTGGTGCACGCCGCGCTGCGCCGGGACCTCGCCCGGCTGCCCAACGCCCTGCGGCTGCTGCAGCCCGGCGAGGACGCCAAGGGGGAGGCGCTGCTGCGGCACTGGGACTTCGTGACCGCGATGCTGACCTGCCACCATGAGCAGCAGGACACCCGGATCTGGCCGATCGTGCGCCGCTTCGCGCCCGAGCTGCGGCTGCTGCTCAACTGGCTGGAGGCGGACCACCACAACCTGGACCACTCGTTCACCCGGGTCACCACGCTGGTCCGGATCGCCAGCCGGGACACCGGCAGCGTCTGGCCGGTGGCGTACGCGATCGAGGACCTGGCGGCCCGGCTGGAGACGCACCTGCGGATCGAGGAGCGCCAGCTGCTGCCGCGGATGGCGGGCGTGTTCGCGGACGGCTCGCGGGTCGGCAGCCTGCCCGAGCTGCTGGACCTGCTGCGCTCGGCCGACGGCCCCGGCACGCCCGACGCCCTGGCCTGGCTGCTGGAGGGCGTGGAGCCGTCGCTCGTCGAGCGGCTGCTGGCCGAGTGCGACGACGACGTCGCCCGGTCCTGGCCGCACTGGCGGGCGACGTACGAGCGCTGCACCGCGCCGATGTGGGGGCCGACGGGCGACTGGGGGATGCTCCCGGAATGAGCCCCGGGCCTTTTCGCGGGCCGTCGATCTACGCGCGTGGCAAGGGCCATGGGCATATGCGGAACACAAGGGCACGCACCCCGTCGACAGTTCCGAACTGACGCGGGCGCAGGTCGGGCGGACCGCGCGGCTACCCGTCCGCGATGCGGAACTCCAGGTTGCCGAAGCGGACTTGGTCGCCGGGCCGGACCCGCACGGCGCCCGCGACGCGGTGCCCGTTCACGTGGGTGCCGTTGGTCGAGCCGAGGTCGTACAGCATCCAGCCGCCGTCCTCGTGCCGCAGTTCGGCGTGGTGGCGGGAGACCGAGGCGTCGTGCAGCCGCAGGCCGGAGCCGGGGATCCGGCCGATCGTCAACCGCCCTGCGCCGTACGGGAGGTTCAGTCCGGGCAGCCGCTCGGTGCGCCAGGCCCGGTTGATCCGCTCGCCGAAGCCGGAGATCCGGCCCACCGCCCGCAGCAGGAAGCGCTCCACCGGGTTCCCGGTGGGCAGGTCGGCCATCGCCGCGTCCAACTCGCCGCGGCTGGTGGCGTGCAGGACGACGTCCATCCGGCCGAGGAAGGTCTCGTGCGACAGCCGGCCGCTGCTCGCGCCGTCGCGCAGCACCCCGAGGGCCCGGTCCCGCTCGGCCTCGGACGGCCGGACGGCGTACGTCCGGATCTCAGGATGCGTCATGTCCCGATTGTCGGCTCGCCGTGCCCGGCTGTCCAGATTCCGTCCGACCGTCGCACGGTGTCCCCCGACATCCCCCCGGATCATGACACCGCGGGGCGGCCGGCGGTTCCGCGGCCGGTCAGGATTTCCTGGCGGCGGCCAGGATCTTCTCCGTGGTGTGCAGGAACCGGGAGGTCACCGCGCCCGCGTAGCCCTTGCCGAACAGCTCGTTGGTGACCCACTTGCCGTTCTTCAGGTGCACCACGACGTACGCGGCGCCGGCGTCCGCCCCGAGCACGTCGTGGTCGCCCTTCGGGGAGGTGTGCGGCACGGCGAGGTCCGCGGGCAGCGGCTCGGAGAGGAAGGCGATCACCAGCCGGACGTCGGGCGTCACCTCGACGCCCCGGAACGGCTCGGCGGCGAGCATCGCGGCCACCTCGTCGACCGTCCGCAGCAGCACCGGGACGGGGTAGCCGAGCGACTCCTCCAGGTGCCGCTCGATGCGCCGGGTGAGGGCGGCGCGGTCCGGCTCGTCCGTCGTGAAGAACACGTTGCCGGTCTGGATGTACGAGCGGACGCCGGCCAGCCCCAGCTCGGCGAAGAGCGCCCGCAGCCGCTCCATCTTCACGGTGCGGCCGCCGACGTTGATGGCCCGCAGGAATGCGATGTACGTGGTCGTGGTGGTCACCCGGCCAGTCTGGCACCCGGTACCGACAACGCCCGGGCGGACGGGGGTCGGACGGGGACGGGCCGGGACGGACGGGGGCGGGCCGGCAGCGAGCCGGGGCGGCTGTCGGTGCCCGGTGCCAGACTGGCGCCATGGCTACCTGGCAGGATTTCGAGCAGGAGGCCCCCGATCTCGCGCCCCTGGTGCGGGCCCGGTTCGAGGCCAACAAGCACCACGTCCTGGCGACGCTGCGCAAGGACGGGTCACCGCGGGTGAGCGGCACCGAGGTCGACTTCATCGGCGCCGACGCGATGCTCGGGTCGATGTACGGCTCGGTGAAGGCCCGCGACCTCCAGCGCGACGGCCGTTTCGCCCTGCATTCGCACCCGGGCGACGAGACCATGGCGGGCGGCGACTCCAAGCTGTCCGGCCGCGCGGTGGAGCTCACCGACGAGACCGAACTCGCCGCCTACGTCGCCGATCTGCCCGAGCCGCCGCCCGGCCCGTTCCACGCGTTCCGGCTCGACCTGGCGCAGGTGGTGCACACCGGCCTGGCCGACGGCCACCTGTGGGTCTTCAACTGGCACCCGGGCCGCCCGGTGGAGCGCGTCATGCTCCACTGACCGGCCCGGGGGCGGGCCCTACGGCAGGACGGACTTGACCGCCTCGGGGGTCCGGGCCACGACGGCGTGGCCGTCGTCCGCGGTGATGATCGGGCGCTGGATGAGGATCGGGTGCTCGGCCATCGCCGCGATCCAGCGCGCCCGGTCGCCCGGCTCCCTGGTCCACTGCTTCATCCCGAGGTCCTTGGCGACCTGCTCGTCGACGCGCGTGATGTCCCACGGCTCCAGGCCGAGCCGCTCCAGCACCGCTTCCAGCTCGGCCGCGGTCGGCGGGTCCTCCAGGTAGCGCCGCACGGTGTACTCGGCCTTGGCGGCCTCCAGTTCGTTGAGCGCCGACCGGCACTTGCCGCAGCGGGGGTTGATCCAGATCTCCATGCCGCCCAGCCTACCGAGCGCTGCCGCGGCCCCGGCGCGGGCGGACCGCCCGTACGGTCCCAGCCCCCGATCCCGCCCCCCCCGGTCCAGGCAGTGGGAACTCCCGGGTGCCCCCCGGTGGTTCACGAACCGGAAGCACTGGCCCGGGAGGGGAGCACCGGATGGACGGCGCGGCGATCGTCGAGCAACTGCTGACCAGCGAGGGGATGGCCGATCCGTACCCGCTGTACGCGCGGGCGCACGAACTGGGCGGTGCCGCCCCGGCCGGGCCCGGCTTCCTGCTGGCGCTCGGCCACGGCACCGCCGACCGCGTGCTGCGCACCCCCGGCTTCGGCGTCGCCACCCCCGACATGCAGGCCGGGGTGGCCCCGGAGTTCGCCGAGCACTCCGCGCTCGACCTGTTCGGCCGCTCGATCCTGGAGCGCGACGCGCCCGACCACGCCCGGGTCCGCTCGCTGATCGCCTCGGTGTTCACCGCCCGCCGGGTCGCCGCGCTGCGGCCCGCCGTCGAGGCGGCCGTCGCCGGGCTGCTCGACGAGGTGGCCGCGGCCGGCGCGGACGGCTCGCCGGTCGACTTCATGGACGCCTTCGCCCACCGGCTGCCGGTCGGCGTGATCTGCGAACTGCTCGGCGTGCCCGAGCGCGACCGCTACCGCTTCCGCGGCCTCGCCGCGGACCTAACCGTCGCCCTGGAGTTCGTCCAGGACGCGGACGACCTCGCCACCGCCGACGAGGCGGCCGACGAACTGGCCGGCTACTTCACCGCGCTGGTCGCCGAGCGCCTGCGCCACCCGCAGGACGACCTCGTCACCGACCTGGCCCGGATCGCCGCCGACGACCCCGGGCGGCTCTCCGGCCGAGAACTGCTGGCCAACCTGGTGCTGCTGCTCGTGGCCGGCTTCGAGACCACCACCAACCTGCTCGGCAACGGCCTCGCCCTGCTCTTCCGCCACCCCGAGGCGGCCGCCGCCCTGCGGGCCGGCACGCTCTCCCCGGCCGGCTTCACCGAGGAGGTGCTGCGCTACGACGCGCCGGTCCAGGTGACCTCGCGGATCGCGCTCACCGAGGGCCTCGCCGTCGACGACCTGCCCGCACCGCCCGGCAGCACGGTGCTCGTCATGATCGGCGCGGCCAACCACGATCCGGCCCGCTACGACCGCCCGGAGGTCTTCGACCCGGCCCGCACCGGCAGCCAGCCGCTCAGCTTCGGCGCCGGGCCGCACTTCTGCCTGGGCTCGCAGCTGGCCCGCCTGGAGTCCGAGATCGCGGTGGCGGCCCTGCTCGACCGCTTCCCGCGGCTCGCCCCGGGCGGCGTGCCCACCCGCCGCGAGCGCCTCGTCCTGCGCGGCTACGAGACGCTCCCGATCACCGTGCGCTGACCCCCCACCGGGGCCTGTCATCCTCCGTCGCCGGACCGGCACCGTACGCATCCGGGACGTTCGGCCGTTCGTGGCAGGCTCCGCCGTGGTGGAGCATGGAGGGACGAACCGGGCATTCCGCCCGGTGAGCCAGGAGGTCCCCACCGTGCCCGCACCGCCCCGCCCGCCGTTCCCGGTGGCCGTGGAACCCCGGGCGCCGCGATGGGTGCCCTGGCTGCCGGTGCTGCTGCTCGTCCTGGACCTCCTCGCCGAGGCGATCGTCCCGGACGCCGTCGCCGCCGGCTTCCTGCTCACCGCGCTGCCCGTCGTCGCGGCGTTCAGCTACGGCCCGGTGCTGACCGCCGCGACCACCGCCGGCTCGCTCGCCCTCCAGGTCGTCCTCGCCCTGCGGGCCGGCCACGTCGACGAGCAGCACCACGTCTGGGTGTACATCGCGACCCTGCTGGCCGGGGTGATGGGCACCGCCCTGTCCTGGCAGCGGATCCGGCAGAACCGCAACCTCCTGCACGCCCGCACCGTCGCCGAGACCCTCCAGCGCACGGTGCTGCGCCCGGTCCCGGACCGGGCCGGCGGCCTGCGGGTGGCCGGCCTCTACCGTCCGGCCCAGGCCGAGGTGCTGGTCGGCGGCGACCTGTACGAGGTGTGCGACACCCGGTTCGGCGTGCGGGTGCTCCTCGGCGACGTCCGCGGCAAGGGCCTCGGCGCGGTGCGGACGGTCGCGGACGTGCTGGGTGCCTTCCGGGCCACCGCGCACGACACCCCCGACCTGGTCGAGATCGCCGACCAACTGGACCGCGCGGTGCTCCGCGACGCCGCCGACCGCGGTGACGACGAGCTGTTCGCCACCGCCGTCCTGCTCCAGTACCGCCCCGGCTCCGACTGCGTGGAGATCGTCAACCGTGGCCACACCACGCCGCTGCTGCTCGCCGGCCGCACGATCACCGCGATCGCCTGCCCGGACGAACTCCCGCTCGGCCTCGGCCACTTGGTCCCCGAGGAGGAGCATGGCAAGCCCACCGCCGTCGCCCTGCCGCCGGGCAGCACCGTGCTGCTCTACACCGACGGCGTCAGCGAGGCCCGCGATGCCACCGGCGCCTTCTACCCGCTGGCCCCGCGCCTCGCCGCGCTCGGCACGACGTCCCCCGACCGCGTGGTCACCTTCCTCGCCCAGGACGTGCACGAGTACGCCGGTCTCCTCGCCGACGACCTGGCCCTCCTCGCGCTCACCCCCGAGCCGGCGTAGGCGGCTGCCTGCCCTTCGCCGTCCGCCCCACACCCACCGGCGTGCACCCGGTCGGCACCACACCACCCCCCGGCCGCCGCGGTGGTGGCCCGGCAGCGGGAAGTCCCGGCCCCCGCCGGTGGTTGGAGCGGGGGCGGCCAGGCCCGTGTGCCCGGACGACAGGGGGCGGCCCGAGCGAGGGGGCCGGCCCACCTCGTGCCGGCCGGCCCGCGACGGCCATGCTGGGCGTGGCGGCCGACCAGCCGCCGTGCATCGAATAGGGGGCAAATCCGTGATCGTGCCATTCGGCGAGGTCGGTACCGTGCCGCAGCTGTCCGTACCGCGGCGGCGCCACGCGGTCGGCGGCCCGGGGGACGGATGGGAACTGGAGACCGGAGAGCTCGCCGCTACGCTGTTCGCCTCGCTCGCCCGGCGGGACCAGCGGCAGAAGGGTGAGCAGTACCTGCGCGGGCTGCTGGAGACGCGCGGCCGCAAGTCCATGCGCAACATCGCGGCGCACGTCGGCGGCCAGGCGGCCGAGCAGAGCCTGCACCACTTCATCTCCAGTTCCACCTGGGACTGGATGCCGATGCGCGAGGCCCTCGCGACGTACCTGTCCGAGGCGCAGGCCCCGCTGGCCTGGGTGGTCGGCCCGACCCCGATCCGCAAGGCCGGCGAGCAGTCGGTCGGCGTGGACGAGGGCTACGACCACTGCCTGCGGCAGAACTTCCACGGCCAGCAGGCCTTCGGCGTCTGGTACGCCTCGGAGCGGCTGACCGTCCCGGTGCACTGGCGGCTGCACCTGCCGGGCTCGTGGCTGAAGGACGACCGCCGGCGCAGCCGGGCGGAGATCCCGGTCGCGTCCGGCGAGGAGACGCTGGCCCAGTGCGCCACCTCCGCCTTCGACGAGTCGGTGGGCGGCTGGCGGGTGGCGCAGCGCCCGGTGGTGCTGAGCACCTACGCCGACCGGGTCGACGAGACGGTCGGGCGGTTCACGGCGGCCGGGCTGCCGGTGGTCGTGCGGGTCAGCGGCACGTCCGGTCTGACTGTCCGGGACCAGGCGCTGCCCGGGTACGGCGGCCGGACGCTGCCGGCCCAGCGGATCGTGGCCGCGGCCAAGTCGCTGCGCCGGCGGGTGGAGTGGTCGGCGCCCTCGGGCGGGCGGGGCGAGTCGCTGGCCGTCACCGTGCGGGTGGGCGCTCCCGGCCGTGCCGGGGACGGCGAGTACGCGCTGCTGGGGGAGTGGGCCGACCGGGACGGCTCGCCGTCGGAGCTGTGGGTCACCAACATGGTGAACGTCCCGGCGGCGGGGCTGGTGCGGCTGACCAAGCTGGCCCGGCGGGTCTGCCACGACCTGGCGCTGGTCGGCGAGGGCGTCGGCCTGCGGGACTTCGAGGGGCGGTCGTTCCGCGGCTGGCACCGGCACATCGCGCTGGCCTCGGCCGCGTACGCGATCAGCGCCGTGGGCGGCGTCGGCGCAGGCCCGGCCGACCACTACGCGCCGCGCTCGGCCTGACCGTCCTCCGGGAGCTCCTGGGGCTGGTTGAGGGCGGCCCTGGCCCGGTGCAGGCGCAGGGCCAGCTGGATCTCCAGGGCGTTGGCCGGGCGCTGCCAGTGCGGGCCGAGCAGTTCGGTGATCCGGTCGAGCCTGCGGGCGACGGTGTTGGTGTGCACGTGGAGCTGCTGCGCGGCCCTGGTGGGGCTGCCGCCGGAGGTGAAGTACGCCTCGGCGGTGCGCACCAGGTCGGCGGCGCGCTGGGTGTCGTACTCCAGGACGGGCCCGATGGTGGCCGCGACGAAGGCGTCGGCGTCGTGGTCGGCGGAGAGCAGTAAGCCGAGGAAGCCGAGGTCGGAGGCGGCCGCGGTGCTGCCGGCGCCGCCGAGGGTGAGCAGGGCGTCGAGGCAGCGCTTGGCCTCGCGGAACACCTTGCCGACGGAGGCGAGGCCCTCGGCCGGTCCGGCGGCGCCGGCGGACACCGGGCAGTCCAGCAGCGCCGACAGCTCGCGGGAGGCCGCCCGCGCGGTGGCGGAGGCGTCGGTGGCGGGGAGCAGCAGGACGAGGAGCTCGCCCTGGACGGTCTTGAGCCCGCCGTGCAGGTAGGTGTACGAGGACGCCCACACCGCGGCCTCGGCCAGCCGGCCGCCTTCGGGCCGCAGGGCGACGACGACGTGCTGCGCGGCCGTGTCGATGCCGAGCCGGTAGGCCCGTTCGGTCATGCCGCGCTGCGGCGGCGGGTTGTCCGAGAGCAGGTCGTCGAGGTACTCGTCGCGGGCCGGTCCGGAGGTGGCGGCCATGGTGTGGCGCAGCAGCAGGGCCAGCGCCATGGCCTGGCCGGTCGCGTGGAGCAGCCGCAGGTCGTCGTCGGTGACCGAGCCGCGGGGGCGGAACAGCAGGAGGCCGGGGCTGGTGACGCAGGTGGTGACGTGGCTCGCCCAGAGCCCGCAGGGCACCAGCACCGGGGCGGCGGCGGTCTTCGAGTCGACGTACGCCCGGACGGTGTCGGCCTCGTCGGGGATCGGGAGTTCGCCGGTGGTGGCGAGGGTGCGGCCGGAGGTCTCGTGGAGGCGCAGGTCGCCGTCCAGGGCGTCGGCCGCGATCTTGAGGAGGTCGCCCAGTTCGGCGCTGCGGACCATGGCGTCGGTGATCGCGGACTGGGTGGCGGCGAGCCGTTCGGTGCGGGTGAGGGCGGCGGCGGTGCGGTTGCCGTCGCGGTAGGCCGTGGAGACTTCGGCGCGGACGCGTTCGGTGCGCCGGGTCGCCTCGATGGCGGCGGCGGCGAGGCCGGCGAAGTTGCGCAGCAGGCTCACCTCGTCGGGGTTGAAGTGGCGGCGCTGGCGGGAGGCGCCGTAGAGCGTGCCGATGGTGGCGTCGTTGTGGATCAGCGGGACCGCGAGGATGGCCCGCAGGCCTTCGGCGCCGACCACCTCGTCGATGTCGGCGGTGTGCGGGAAGCGGTCGTCGGTCAGGTAGTCCGGTGTCCAGAAGGGGACTTGGCGGTCCTGGGCCATCTCGCCGATGCCCCGGCCGCGGTCCAGCCGCAGGCCCTCGGTGAGGGCGGTGGTCTCGCCGTCGGAGCGGTAGACGAGGGAGTCGCCGTCGGGCAGCCGGAGGCTGACGTAGGTCATGTCGAAGTCGAGCAGCAGGCGGCTGCGCGCGGTGACGGCGTTGAGCACGCCGTTGAGGTCGAGCTGGAAGGCGAGTTCCTGCGCGGCGGAGACGAGGGTGGCCAGCGAGGCCTCGCGTCTGCGGCGCTCGTCGGCGGCGGCGCGGACCTCCAGGGCCAGCCGGACGCCGCGTTCGAGCCGGGCGAGCCGGTCGGCGGGCAGCCCGTCGGTGCGGGCGTTCCACAGCACTTCCTCGAAGCGGCCGACCGGGGCCTCCTGCGCGAGCAGTTCGAGCAGGGCCAGTGTGTGGGTCTCGGTCGTCGTGCCGTCCGACATCGCAGCCCCCCCAAGCCGATCATGACGTCGTCTGCCAACTTTAGGCAAAGTGGCAGGGCCGGTCAATCGTGATCAGGCGTCTGACGTGTGCTCAGAGCACCGCGCTCGCGGTCGCGCGGTGTCGTCGGAGCACCTTCCGGCCCCCTGCCGCCACTGGGAACGATGGTCGGCGGGGCCCGACGGTGTGGCCCCTTTCTCATGCAAACGGGGGCAGGGATGACGGATCTGAGAAGTCATGTGAGGTCGCTGGAGCGCAGCAGACAAGCGCTCGTGCGACCGGACCGGCCGCGGACGTTCCGCATGGCCGGCCGTGAGTGGGACCTGCTGGACGGGGTGTTCGCGCCGCCGTTCTCGGCCACCACCGGGACGGCGATGGAACTGCTGGGCCTGACCGGCGACCACGTGCCGGCCTACCGCCGCGACGGGTCGTTCCTGGAGATCGGGTCGGGCACCGGCATCATCGCCGTCACCGCCGCGCTCGCGGGCTGCGGCCGGGTGGTGGCCTCGGACATCAGTCCGGTCGCGGTGGAGAACACCCGGCTGAACGCCGAACGGCACGGCGTGGGCGGGCGCGTGCGCAGCGTGCACAGCGACCTGTTCGACGCGCTGGGGCCCGACGAGCGGTTCGACACCGTGTACTGGCACTCCAACTTCGTGCTGGCGCCCGCGGAGTACAGCTACCGCGGCGACCACGAGCGCGCCTACGTCGACCCGGGCTACCGGGCGCACCGGCGCTACCTGACCGAGGCGCCGCTGCGGCTGGCCCCGGGCGGCGCGGCCCTCCTGCAGTTCAGCACCCGGGGGGACGTCGACCGGCTCCGCGCGATCGCCGCCGCGTGCGGCCGGACCCTGGTGACGCGCCGCCGGCGCGAGTTCGCCGAGGGCGCCGAGACGCTCGAACACCTGCTGTTCGAGATCCGGGAGTCGTGTTGAGGCAGCGGCCGTCCTCCGGCCGTCCGTCCGCAGCCCCGGGGTCAGTACGCTCCTGATACGAGGAACCACCGTGCGCACACTGCTCGTCGACAACTACGACTCGTTCACCTATAACCTCTTCCACCACCTCGCCGGGGTCACCGGGCACGAGCCGGTGGTCGTCCGCAACGACGATCCGCGCTGGCACCGGGGGCTGCTCGACGCCTTCGACCACGTGGTGCTGTCCCCGGGGCCCGGGCATCCGGCCGTGGCCGCCGACTTCGGGATCTGCCGGGAGATCCTCGACCACGCCGACCTCCCGCTGCTCGGCGTCTGCCTGGGCCACCAGGGGCTGGCCCTGGCGCACGGCGCGACGGTCTCCGCGGCGCCGGAGCCGCGGCACGGCCGGGTGTCGTCCGTGCTGCACGACGGCACCGGACTGTTCGCCGGGCTGCCCTCGCCGTTCGAGGCGGTCCGCTACCACTCGCTGGCCGTGACGGACCTGCCGGAGGAGCTCCGGGCCGTGGCCAGGACGGCCGACGGCGTGCTGATGGGCATCGAGCACCGGCACCTGCCGCGGTGGGGGCTGCAGTTCCACCCGGAGTCGGTGCTGACCGCGTACGGCTCCGAGCTTCTGGCCAACTTCGTGGATCTGACGGCCGGTTGGCGGGAGAAGCGCGGCCGGGACCGGGTCGAGCTGGTGGACTTCGGACCGCTCGCCGGCCCGGCCCGCCCGTCCGGCGAGGACCCCGGTACCGACCACGAGCCGGTGCGGGACCTGCGGGTCCTGGTGGAGCGGCTGCCCACCCGCTGGGACGCCGAGGTGGTCCACGACCGCCTGTTCCGCGGCGGCGACCACGCGTACTGGCTGGACGGCGACGGCAAGCCGGGCGCGGCAGGCGGGCGGTTCTCGCTCATGGGCGACGCGTCGGGACCGCTCGCCCGGATCGCCACGGCCGACGTGGGCAGCCGCACCGTGACCGTCCGCGGCGGCGGGGACACCGCGATCGCCTCGGCCGAGTTCCTCGACTGGCTGGAGCGCGACCTGCGGGCCGTGCGGGCCGACGTCCCGCCACTGCCCTTCGGGTTCGCGCTCGGCTGGGTCGGCTACCTCGGCTACGAGCTGAAGGCCGAGTGCGGCGGCTCGTCCGCGCACCGCTCCGACGACGCGGACGCCGTCATGGTCTTCGCCGACCGCGCCGTCGTGTTCGACCACGTGGCGGGCACGACGTACCTCCTGGCCCTCGCCGAGGGCGGCGACGCGAGCGCCGCCCGCGCGTGGCTGGACTCCACCGCCCTGACCCTGGAGTCGCTGGCCGGCCTGGTGCCGCCGGAGCCCCCGGAGCTCCAGCCGGTCGGTGAGCTCGGACTGCGGCACGACCGCGACCGCTACCTCGGCCTGATCGACCGCTGTCAGCGGGAGATCGCCCTAGGTGAGACGTACGAGGTGTGCCTGACCAATCTGGTCGAGGCGCGCGGCGACCTGGACCCGTGGGACGCCTACCGCGCCCTGCGCCGCACCAGCCGGGCCCCGTACGCGGCGCTGCTGAGCTTCGGCCGGCTCTCGGTGCTCAGCACCTCGCCCGAGCGCTTCCTGCGGATCGACGCGGACGGGACGGCCGAGTCCCGCCCGATCAAGGGCACCCGCCCGCGCGGGGCGACCCCGGAGGAGGACGCGGCGCTCGCGGCCGAACTGCTCCTGGACGAGAAGGACCGGGCCGAGAACCTGATGATCGTCGACCTGGTCCGCAACGACCTCGGCCGGCACGCCGAGACCGGGTCCGTGCGGGCCGACGACATCTTCCAGGTCGAGACCCACGCCAACGCCCATCAGCTGATCAGCCCGGTCCGGGCCAGGCTGAGGGCCGGGCGGGGCGCGGTCGCCTGCGTGCGCGCGGCCTTCCCGCCCGGGTCGATGACCGGCGCACCGAAGATCCGGACGATGCGGATCATCGACGAGCTGGAGGAGGGGCCGCGCGGCGTCTACTCGGGCGCCGTCGGCTACTTCTCGCTGACCGGGGCCGCCGACCTGAGCGTGGTGATCAGGACGCTCCTGATCACCCCGGGGCGGATCCGCTACGGCGTCGGCGGGGCCGTCATCGCGCTCTCCGACCCGGCCGCGGAGTTCGAGGAGACCGCCGTGAAGGCGGCCCCGCTGCTCCGGCTGACCGGCGCCCGGTTCCCGGGCCGCGAGCGCGATCCGCTGGTGCTGTGACCTGCCGGGCCGCGCGGTACCCGACCG
>NZ_JBFBDY010000031.1:0-19786 GCF_040683475.1 Kitasatospora sp. NPDC093558
GGCGGCCGTGGCCCGTACCGGCCCGGACGCCGCTCCGGGAGCGCCACGGGCGTGGGCGGCTATCGTGCACGGGTGCACGAGGCGTGCCCGGGAACCCGGGCACGGCGTGAGGGGAGTTCCAGGTGATCGGACGGGCGCTCAACGGGCGTTACGAACTCGTCGAGATACTCGGCGTCGGCGGCATGGCCACCGTCTGGCGCGGGGTGGACCGCGTGCTGGGACGCCAGGTGGCCGTCAAGGTCCTGAACGGGGGCCTCGCCGACGACCCGCGCTTCGCCGAGCGGTTCTCCCGGGAGGCGCAGCACGCCGCGATGCTGGTGCACCCGAAGGTCGTCATGGTCTTCGACTCCGGCGTGGACCAGGGCTCGCCGTACATCGTCATGGAGCTGGTGAACGGACGCTCGCTGGCGGCCGTCCTCGCCCAGCAGCCGCAGTTGCCGGTGGAGCGCGCCGTGGGCATCGCGGCGGCGGTGTGCGAGGCGCTCGCGGTCGCGCACGCGGCCGGGCTGGTGCACCGGGACATCAAGCCGGGCAACATCATGATCACCGACGACGGCGGGGTGAAGGTCGTCGACTTCGGCATCGCCCGGGCCGGCTCCTCCAACAACCTGACCCAGACCGCCACCGTGCTCGGGACGGCCGCGTACCTGTCGCCCGAGCAGGCCACCGCCTCCGCGCTGGACGGCCGCACCGACCTCTACGCCGTCGGCTGCGTGCTGACCGAGATGCTGACCGGCGGGACGCCGTTCACCGCCGAGACCCCGGTGGCGATCGCGTTCAAGCACGTCAGCGAGCAGCCGCTCCCGCCGTCCGCGCGCCGCCCCGGGCTGCCGCCCGCACTGGACGCGGCGGTGCTGCGGCTGCTCGCGAAGAACCCGGCCGACCGCCCGGCGGACGCCACCGCCGCGCGGGCCGAACTCCTCGCCACCGTCCCGGGGCTGGCCGTGGGCGACCCGACGGCGGAGCTGCTCGCCACCGCCGCGCCCACCCAGATGCTCCCGCCGGTCCCGTCCGGGCACCCCAACCAGCAGCACACCACCGTGCTCCCGCCGCAGGCCCCGGCGACCTCGCTGATGGCGCCGGTCCCGATGGCGCCCCCGGCGCCCGCCAAGCCCGCGCGCAGCCGCAAGCCGCTCGTCCTGGGCGCCCTGGGCGTGGCCGGACTGGCCGGGGTCACCGCCATCGCCCTCACCGCCTTCGACACGCCGCCGGGCAACGCAGCCGCCAAGAAGCCGGCCGTCACCGCACCCGCCACCCAGGCGCCCGCGCCGGCCGCGAGCGCCCCGAGCCCGAGCGCCGCGCCGACGACCGCGCCCGCCCCTACGCCGAGCGTTCCGCGCAACCAGCCGCCGGCCGTGCAACTGAACGCGCTGCGCCAGGCCGTGGCCCAGACCCAGGTCGGTGGAAAGGAGCGCGACCGCCAGGTGGAGCTCCTGCGCATCCTGGACGACGCTGCTGCGCGCCTCAACGAGGGCAGCCCGGACGATGCCGCCCAGGACTTGAAGGACGCCCAGAAGGTGGTCCGCGACCTGAGCAAGCGGCACGCCATCGACGGCCCGACCACCAAGGACTGGAACGCGAGGCTCGGCGCGCTCTTCACCGCCCTCCACGCGGCTGCGGACAACCCGAACGACTGACCGGGCCCGGGCGGCGCCGGGGAAGGCCTCGCAGCTCCAAGGGACGGCCGGAAGGTCGGCCCGTTACCGCTCGGGCGGATCGGCTTCGGCTGCCCGCCCCGGACGCCCGCACGGCCGGTACCCGTGCAGGCCTCTGTCCCGGGGCCGGTGGGGCCCCGGGACAGTACGGGCTTGCTCCTGCTTGATCAGCTGGTCTGGAACGTCCACGTACCGAGGGTGGCCCAGTTGCTCCAGGTGCCGCCGTTGGCGTTGTAGCTGTGGGAGATCAGGCCGTCGGCGCCGATGGCGAAGACCTCGGCGGCGTTCGAGCCGGGCTCGTAGACCGTGGCCGGGGCGCCGGCGAACTTGTACGCGCCCATGGTGCTCCAGCCCTGCCAGGCACCGGCGTTGAGGTTGTAGGTGTGGTTCAGGACGCCGTCGGCGCCGATGCCGAACACCTCGATCGCGTTCGTCGAGGCGTTGTACACGGCCGCCGGGCTGCTCGCGAACTTCCAGGTGTCGAGGGTGCTCCAGCCGCTCCACTGGCCGCCGTTGAAGAGGTAGTCGTGCGAGATGACCCCGTCCTGGCCGGTGGCGAAGACCTCGGTCACCTTGTTCGTGGGGTTGTACACGACGGCCGGGGCGCCGGCGAACTTGAAGGAGGCGTCCAGCGCGGACCAGGCCGTCCAGCCGCCGCCGTTGGCGTTGTAGCTGTGGGACAGCGTTCCGTCCGTACCGATCGCGAACACCTCGGCGGTCTTGGTGTCCTGGTTGTAGACGGCGGTGGGGGTGCCGGCGAACTTCCAGGTGCCCATGGCGTTCCAGCCCTGCCAGGCACCGGCGTTGAGGTTGTAGGTGTGGTTCAGGACGCCGTCGGTGCCGATGCCGAACAGTTCGATCGCGTTCGTCGAGGCGTTGTACACGGCGGTCGGGCCGCCGGCGAACTTGTAGCCGGTGTCGAGGGTGCTCCAGCCGCTCCACTGGCCGCCGTTGAAGAGGTAGTTGTGCGAGATGACCCCGTCCTGGCCGGTGGCGAAGACCTCGGTCACCTTGTTGGTCGGGTTGTAGACGGCGGTCGGCTTGCCGGTGAAGTGGAAGGAGGAGTCCAGCGCGGACCAGCCCGTCCAGGCGCCGCCGTTGGTGCTGTAGGCGTGGGAGAGGACGCCGTCCGTCCCGATCGCGAACACCTCGGCGGTCGCCGTATCCTGGTTGTACAGCACGGAGGCCGCCGACGAGGAGGGCGCGGGTGCCGGGGTCGGGGTGGGGGCCGGAGCCGGGGCCGGGGCCGGGTACGGGTTGGCGTGGTCGTAGGCCAGGCCGGCGCCCGCGCCGCAGCTCCCCCACGCGCCCGCGCCCTGCGAGGCCAGGATGTTCTCGGCGACCAGGATCTGCTGCTGCTTGGTGGCCTGGTGCGGGTAGGCCGCGTAGGCGGTGCCGCCGTTCGCCTGCCAGGTGGAGAGCTTGATCTGCAGGCCGCCGTAGTAGGTGTTGCCCGTGTTGATCGACCAGTTCCCGGTGCTCTCGCACTGGGCCACCTTGTCCCAGGTCGTGATCGAGGCGGCGTTCGCCTGCCCGGTACCGAGGGAGGCCGCGGCCATGGTCAGGCCGAGTACGCCGGTGGCGGCGACACCCACCCGGCGGGTGCGGGCGGAACGGGAGGTGCGGGCGGATCGGGAGGAAGCGCGGGTCATCTGAGAGTCCTTGGAGAAGTCGGGGAGGCGGGGAGGACGCCTGCGGCGGCCGGGTCCGGGTGGACCCGGCCGCCGCAGGGGATGACCCGGGATCAGTGGGTGTTGAACTTCCAGGTGCCCACGGCGTACCAGCTGCTGAAGGGGCTGCCGTTGCTGGTGTAGGAGTGCCCGATCGTGCCGTCCTGGCCGATGCCGAAGACCTCGGCGGCGTTGGTGTTCGGCTCGTTGAGGGCCACCGGCGCGCCGGCGAACTTCCAGTTGCCGAGCGCCTCCCAGCCCGACCACGCGTTGCCCAGGAAGTACTTGTGGTTCAGGGTGCCGTCGGTGCCGGTGCCGAACAGCTCGACGGCCTTGGTGGTGGAGTTGTAGACCGCCGACGGGACACCCGCGAACTTGTAGCCGGTGTCGAGGGTGCTCCAGCCGGTCCACTGGCCGCCGCTGGTGCTGTAGGCGTGCGACATGACGCCGTCGGCGGCGCCGATCCCGAACACCTCGGCCGTCTTGTTGTTCGGGTTGTAGACGACGGCGGGCGCGCCGGTGAAGCGGTAGCTCGGGTCCAGCTGGGCGAAGGGGCTCCACGTGGAGCCGCTGGTGCTGTAGCTGTGGGACAGTACGCCGTCGCTGCCGATGGCGAAGACCTCGGCGGTGTTGAGGTCGGACTCGTAGACGGCGGTCGGGGAGCCGATGAACGTCGAGTCGCCCATGGTGGTCCAGCCCGACCAGGCGCCGCCGGCGTAGTACTGGTGGTTGAGCTTGCCGTCGGTGCCGATCGCGAACAGCTCGACCGCGTTCACCGACGGGTTGAAGACGGCGGTCGGCGAACCGGTGAAGTGGTAGCCGGGGTTCATGGTGCTCCAGGAGCTCCACTGGCCGCCGTTGGTGCTGTAGGCGTGGGACAGCACGCCGTCGGTGCCGATGGCGAAGACCTCGGTGGTCTTGTTGGTCGGGTTGTAGACGGCGGTGGGCTTGCCGGTGAAGTGGAACGAGGGGTCGATCGCGTACCAGTCGGTCCACTGGCCGCCGTTGGTGCTGTAGGCGTGCGAGAGGACGCCGTCGGTGCCGATGGCGAAGACCTCGGCGGTGCCGTTGTCGGGGTTGTAGACGGCGGCCGGCGCGACGCCCGTCACCTGCGGGGCGACCGGGGTGGTCACGGGCGGGGGCGTGACGGTCCCGCCGACGGGGCTGGCGTAGCCGCGGATGCTGACGTTGTAGCCCCCGCTCTGCCAGACGACCGTGCCGACCCCGCCCGACGCGGTGTTGGTGCTGACCTTGCCCGGGAAGCCGCCCTGGTTGCCGCCGGTCCAGCTGATGGTGCCGTCGGAGTTGACCGCGGTGACGATCGCCACGTGGTCGTAGTCCGTGCCGCTGAAGGAGCCCGGGTGGAAGAAGACGGCGTCGCCCACGTGGGGCGTGCCGGACAGCCCGCCGTCGTACTTCTCCGCGTAGGTCTGGAAGCTGTTGGCGAGGTCGTTCAGGATGGCCATGTTCTTGACGCCGTTCTGCGCCCAGACCCAGCCGGCGAAGTCCGCGCACCAGGCGTGTGTCCTGTAGCCGCCGGAGCAGCTTGAGTTCTGGTCGGTGCCGGGGGCGTAGTAGCCGGCCCCGCCGTTGCCGCAGTAGTTGCTGCCGGTCTGGCCGAGGGCCGTCGCGGCGATCGAGTCGCCGAGCGAGGCCGCGTGGGCACCGGGGACGGCCAGGATGCTGAGGCCGGAGGCGGCCAGCGTGACGGCGGCGGCGGAGGAGGCGAGGCGGGTACGGACGCGGGACATGGGATCTCCAGGCTGTGAACGGTGTGAGCAAGTCGGGTCGCTGCGGGCGCGCCTGACGGGCATGCGGTCGGGCGGCGGGCATGCGGTCGGGGCGGGCAGCGGGAAGTTCAGGTGCCGGCGGGCGGAGGATGGATCGGCCGTGATCCGGCGGAAGGTGGCCACCCCTGCCGGAGGGGTGGTGCGAAGTTCGGTGAGCGGCGTCGAGGGCCGTACGGCACGGCGGGCTTGCTGGGCGCGGAGGTGTTCGAACGGCGAAGGTCCTACGTGGCCGGGGCAGTGGTCACCCGGCGGTGCGGTCCGCGGCCACTGGCGGCTCGGGCGACAGGTAGCGGTGGCTGAGCAGGGGCGAGGTCCGGTGGCTGCGGGAGATCAGGCTGTGGGCGCGGCCTACGGCGTCCGGCTGGTCGGACGGGTCGCGGCTGAGCAGGTAGAGCAGGAGGTCGATCCGGTCGTACGTGGGCTGTGCGCTGGCGTGCTGGAGTCCGTCGGCGGGTTGGGCGTGCGCCCACAGGGCGTCCACGGCCTCGGCCGCCTCGTTCGCCTCCGCCGCCGCACCGGGGTGCCGGCGTTTCAGGCTGGCGTAGACGATGTCCATCCGGTGCTCAGCCGCCCCAGCCGAGGCTGGCCTGGGTGACGCCGCCCCAGCCGAGGCTGTCGGTGGAGGTGAACGTGGCGGTGGTGGCGGTGGTGGCGGTGGTGGCGCCGGGGGTGCCGGGGGTGCCTCCCCAGCCGAGGCTGTCGGAACCGGCGGCGGTGGAGGTGGTGGTGGCGGAGGTCGTGGCGGGCGTGGCGGGAGCGGTCCCGGCACTGGTGGCCGCCGAGACGGCCGGGGCGATCAGGAGGGCGGTGAGCGAGACGGCGGCGACCGCGGCGGCCTGAGCGATACGGGTGCGGATCATGACGGAGCCCTTCTGGCGTTGACGGAGAGGTGTGCCGGTCCGGTTCGGGCGTCCCGCGGTTGACGCTCCGTCCGGCTGCCGTCCGGGCCGTTCCCTGTCGGGCCTCCCTGGCGGCGATCACTACTTTCGTCGCTCGTCGACACCGCCGGAAGGCCTTCCGACTGTCGCCAATCGGCCTGACGGGATCCGGACATCATGTCGCGTCCATGTCAATCGTGTGCGCCCTGCGTGCCCGCGAGTGCACCCCCTGTGGCGCGCGATACACAACTCACTCCCCGCTCAAATCTGCCCATGTCGCCCCAAACCCCCCGATCTGGATCTTGAACGAGCCGTCGCACCTCTGTTTGGATGCGACCGGCCGTTCGATCGGTGGATGGCCGACGAGTCCGGGGGGAACGCGACAATGCTGGAAGTACTGGGCCTCACGGCCGGGGCCGCCGCCGTCTACCAGGCGATGCTTGACCACCCCGCCTACGGCGTGGACGAGATCGCCGCCCACTGCGGCCTGAGCCCCGTCGACGTGCACGAGCGCCTCGACGAGCTGGGCCGCCTCACCCTCGTCCGGGCCTCCGCCGAGCGCCCCGGCGAGATGCGTGCGGTCAGCCCCGACATCGGCCTGGCCGACATCCTCGCCGCCCAGGAAGCCGAACTCGCCAGCCGACAGGCGGAGTTGGCCGCATCGCGGGCCGCCGTCACGCGCATGGTCGCCGACCGCGCCGAGCACCGCACGACCCACGGCGAACGTCTGCTCGGCCTGGACGCCATCCACGCCCGGCTCGAACGGATGGGCCACAGCGCCACCACCGAGGTCCTCGCCAGCCAGCCCGGCGACCAGCGACCCGAGGACCTCGCCGCCAGCCGGCCCGCCGATGCCGAGGTGTTCGCCCGCGGCGTCACGATGCGCACGCTCTACCAGGACTCCACCCGCAACCAGCCCCACGTGGAGACGTACGCGCACTGGCTGCTCAGCCGCGGCGGCGAGGTCCGCACCGCGCCCTCGATCCCCCCGCGGATCGTCGTGGTCGACCGCACCCAGGCACTCGTCCCGATCGACCCCGCGGACAACCGCAAGGGCGCCCTGTACGTGACCGAGCCCGGCCTCCTGGCAGCACTGCTCGACCTCTTCGAACAGGCCTGGAACACCGCCGTCCCGCTCGGCGCCACCCGCCCCGAGGACCCCCGCACCGGACTCACCGCCACCGAACGCGAACTGCTGCGCCTGCTCGGCACCGGACTCACCGACGACGCGGTCGGCCAGCGCCTCGGCATCTCCTCGCGAACCGTCGGCCGCCACATGTCCTCGATCATGGAACGCCTGGACGCGAGCAGCCGCTTCGAGGCCGGCATCAAGGCCGCCCACCGCGGCTGGCTCTGAACCCGGATCAAGACGCTGATCGGCCGGCGCGCGGTGCCCGAAAAAACTTTCGCGGTCCGGGGCAACCTTTCCGAGGGCGGTGACAACTGGGTGGTGTCCGGACAGGCGGTCCGGTCAGAGACACCGGCTGAAAGAGAGCATCGACATGTTCCCTCGCCCATCCATGTCGCCGGAGGAGTCGCCCGGAGGCCGCGTCCGCCGCCGTGGTCGCGCGTCGTCCCGCTCGGCCGTCCCGGGGGAGCGGCAGACGCACCGTCGCCGTCGGCTGTACCAGCGTCGGGGTTTCTGGGCGGCCGTCGGCCTGGCGGTCGTGGGCGGCTCCGTGGTCGTGGTCAACACGGCCTCGGCGGGCACCACCGTGGACACGAACTCCTGGTATGTGCTGGTCAACCACAGCACTGGCAAGGCGCTGGAGGACACGGGCTACGCCACGAACGACGGTGCTCCGATGGCGCAGTGGAGCCGTACCGGCGACACCAACCAGCAGTGGAAGTTCCTCGACTCGGGTGACGGGAACTACCGGCTGCAGAACCGGAACTCCGGCAAGGTGCTGGACGACTACAACTGGTCGACGACCGAGGGCTCCGAGCTCGTGCAGTGGCGCGACCTGAACGGCGCCAACCAGCAGTTCCACCTGGAGAAGTCGTCGGACGGCTACGTGCGTCTGATCAACCGCTTCAGCGGCAAGGCCGTCGAGGTCCCGGGCGGCTCCAAGGCCGACGGGAGCCACGTCGCCCAGTACCACGACTGGGCCGGCCCCCAGCAGCAGTGGCAGCTCGTCCCGGCCGGCAGCGTCACCGGCAACGGGAACAGCGGCAACGGCGGCAGCGGGAACGGCAGCGGCACCGGGAACACAGGGAGCTCCGGTGGCAGCTCGGCGAAGAGCTTCATGGGCAGCAGCACGGTGCTCGTCGGCGGCTCGATGTCCGACGCCTCGGCGAGTGCGGCGCCGTTCGACGTGCAGTACGCCTATGTGCACAGCCAGCCCGCGCCCTCGTCGGACTACTACACGGCGGCCCGCTGCAAGGACGCGTGGACGGGCTGGTGGGGCTGCTGGAACGGCAGCACCACGGCGCCCGGCACGTACGTGACCTGGCGGGACGCCAAGGCGGCCCAGGAGACCTACCAGGGCAAGCCGCGCCCGCAGAAGTTCCTCTGGACCTGGTACTCGCTGCGCGACCTCGGCGACGCGGCGGGCCAGGGCGACGGTCCGGGCGAGGTCCAGGCCATCAACAGGGCCGACCTGCTCACCCGCTACCTGAACGACTACCGCTTCTTCCTCCAGAAGATCGGCAACAACCAGGACATGATCGACATCGAGCCCGACTTCTGGGGCTACGTCCGGTCGCTCGGCGACCCGCACCAGGTCGCCGCGCAGGTCAAGGCCGCCAACCCGACGGACTGCGGATCGCAGGAGAACAGCGCCGCCGGCCTGGCCCAGTGCCTGATCTCGATGGCGCACAAGTACGCGCCGAACACCGCCGCGGGAATGCACCTGTCCTGCTTCGACTGGCAGCAGAACACCCCGCAGTGCGTCAAGGACTACGCCCACCTCGGCGCACAGAACGCCGACTTCCTGGCCACCGACGAGTCGGACCGCGACGCGGGCTGGTACGCGCAGCCCGCCCACGGCGGCCTCGACCACTTCTGGACCGACCAGAAGGCCGCCGCCCGACTGGCGTTCTACAAGACGATGGCCGAGTCCGTGGGCAAGCCGGTGGTCGTGTGGCAGATCCCCGTGGGCAACATGGCGCAGAACGACACCCTCAACCACTACAAGGACGACAAGGTCGACTGGTTCTTCTCGCACATGGACCAGGTGGCCAACGCGCACATCGCCGGTCTGATGTTCGGCGCGGGGCAGCAGGAACAGACCACGGTCGAGACCGACGGCGGAAACCTGATCAACAAGACGACCGCGTACCACAACTCGGGTGGCACCCTGATCAAGTAGCCACCCGCAGCCGGTGGAGCAGGAAGTCGGCCGGGCCGACTTCCTGCTACTTGGTGTGTTCGCCGGCCTTGATGGCGTGGAGGAGGGCGGCGAGGGCGGCGGGGGTGGTGCGGAGGATGGTGGCGCCTTCGTCGGACTCGCGGAGTTCGATCGCCCCGTCGGTCGTACGGATCTCGACGCACTCATTGCCTGAGGCGCTGTAGCTGGACTTCTGCCACCGGGAGCTAGGCATAGGTGGATTTCACTTCCTTCATGATGGATCGGATGAAGTCGCACGATTGTTCCTCGGAGAGGGCAGTGGCGTCCAAGCCGGAGAAGATCGTTCGGTACTTGGCCAGGTTGGCAGGCGAGTCGAAGAACAGCGTGCCCGGGGCGACGTCCATCTGGACCGTGTCCAGCTCGGGGGTCGGTCCCTCGACGTAGGTCAGGTTCTCACCGGTGCCTGGGAACGTGTCAACGGCGAACGGCACCACTCGAATGGAAAGTTCGGGCCGCTCCGAGTCGTCCAGCAGTGCAGCGAGTTGATCGATGAGCACCAGTGGTCCCCCGAACTGCATGCGGAGCGCAGCTTCGTGGATGAAGGCCCGGACTGGAGTTGTTTGGACCTCTTCCTGGCGCCTGAGCCGGAAGGTTGTTCTGGTCTCAACTTCCTCTGGAGGCAGGGGAGGCACGAGCCGAGCGAACATCGCAGATGCGTAGGACTTGGTCTGGAGCAGGCCGGGCAGGTAGACGGTATTGCAGAAGGAAATCCGCTCCGCGTGACCCTCAAGCTCTGCCACCTCAAGGAAGTCGACAGTCAGGGTGGTGCGGTACTCCTCCCACCAGCCCTTCCCGCGTTCCGAGGCGATGTTCGCCATCGCGTCTATGAGCGGTTGATTGGTGCACATGCACACGGTGGCGATGGTCCGCAGCCGCTCGACGCTGATGCCGCTCTTCCCGCTCTCCATCTGCGTGATCTGGGCGGGCTGGATGCCGAGTTCTCGTGCCAGCTGGCTGCCGCCGAGGCCGGCCTGCTCCCGCATCCGCCGCAACTCGGTACCCAGCCGTCGCTGACGCAACGTTGGGTTCGGTCGAAGGGCCATGGCGTCCTCTCTGCGGGCTATGAGACCAGTGTGCCGCAGGGCTGAGGGGCCGGGTTGCCACGGATGGGGGAACTTCTCGGCGGGAGTCTAAATTTTGTGTCCCCGTGCGTTATGGTCGATGTCATCGATCCGACGGGTCGTCAGTAATGCACCCCTGTCGCACCGCAGAGCAGTCATGCCTCCATCTGACCTGGCTCACGGTGACGTATCCGTCCTTCTCCACTCACGCCTCGGGAGTTCTCCCATGCGTCACCTCAACACGCCCTCCCTCACCCTCTCCCGCCAGTCCCTCCGCAACGCGATGACCCGCGTCGGGTGGCCGCCCTCCGCCATCGCCGACGCCGAACTCGCCCTCGCCGAGCTCCTCGTGAACGCCTGGCGGCACGGCGACACCCCCGCTCCGGTCGTCGAGATCATCGCGGTCAACAACACCCTCCGCGTCTCCGTCGCGGACGAGAGCCCCACCCTGCCGGAGCAGCGCCCCCTCTCCGACCTGGCCGAGTCCGGCCGGGGCCTCCAGCTCGTCGCCGGACTCTCCCGCCGCTGGGGCGTCGACCCGCAGCAGCGTGGCAAGTCCGTGTGGTTCGAGTGCGAGCTGGACGCCGCCTGATGCCCGCCGCCCGCCGCCGTCCGATGCTGCCGACCGACCCCCGTATCCGCGGCTTCACCGACGAGCACATCCGCACCCTCCTGGCCGAAGTCCAGGAGCGCGGCCGGGAGTTCGGCCTGATCTTCCCCTCCGCCTCCACCGACAAGACCATCGACGGCCGCGTCCTCGTCCGCTTCAACACGGCCCCCGCCTCGACCCTCCTCAACCTCCTCTCCCTCCTCCTCGACATCTCCCGCGATCGAGGCACGCCGTGCGGTTCTTGATCGCCGCGGCCTTCGCCGTCCTCCTCGCCCTCGCGATCGCCACGGTCGCCCTGGGCGTCATCACCGCCCTCCGGGCGACTCCACCCCACGAGGACGACTGACACGACCGGACGTCCGGCGGGTCGCGTGCACAGGCCCGCCGCGCCGGACAGGCCCCCTCAGCCCCGCCGCCGGATCCGGCTCTCGACGTTCGACCGGATCGCCCGCGACAGCGTGCCGGCCGCCGCCGCGAGGAACACGAAGTTGTACCCGATCTGCAGCACCACCACGAGCCGCGCCGCCTGCCCCGACGGCGTGATGTCCCCGTACCCGACCGTCGCCATCGTCACGACCGTGAAGTACAGCGCGTCCAGCCGCGTCTCCAGCCCATGGAACTCCGCCTTGCGTGCCCCCAGCACGTAGTACGTCGCCGAGTAGATCGTCATCGTCAGGCAGATCAGGAAGATCAGCCAGGCGACCGGACGCCTGGCCGTCCCGCGCATCACGCCGACGATCTTGGCCACCAGTGTTCCCGTCAGCCCGGCCAGCGCCCCCGCGAACACTGTCCAGCTCACCACCGGTCGCCGGTCGCCGAACCACTCCAGCGGCAGCGTGAAGTACCCGACCATCAGCAGCGCGAATGCTCCCAGCAGCCAGTACCAGGCCCGGACGTCGACGGGCGGCGGCGCGTTCTCGGACATCCCGTTCAGCCTCCTTCCACCCGGCCGGGCTCGTCCAGCAACTCCAGTACCGCGAGCACGCCCACCAGCCCGAGCGCCAGGCAGAGCGTCACCAGCGCCGTTGGACGGTCCCACAGCACGAAGGCGAGTGCTGCCCCCGCGACCGCCGCCCAGCCCAGCCACGCCTTCCAGCGGTGCACGAAGCGCCCGACCGGCCCGAGCCGCAGCCCGGCCCGTTCGGCGACCCGCCGCGCCGCGCCCAGTCCGGCCCGCCACATCCCGCGCACCGTCCCGGCCCGGCGCCCGGAACCGCTGATCCAGGCGCCCAGCGCGACCAGCAGCCCGAGTGCCACCACGACCCGGACGGCGGAGCGCAGGTAGTGCACCAGGGTGTCGTAGATGGCCTGGGCAGCCGCCTGGTCCACCCCCGCCGGGAGCGCGTCCAGGTAGACCGCCCGGAACACGCTCAGCCCGATGCCCAGCAGCAGCGCCCCGGCGGCCATCCCGAGCGCCGCCGCGACCACCGCCCGCCGGCGCCGGACGGCCAGCAGCACCCCGCCGGCCGCGCAGGCCACGGCCAGCACCGGCACCCAGAAACCGGCCACGTCGAGCACCCGCAAGCCGGTCCGCACCTTCGGGACGGCGTCGGACTGCACCAGCGTGTACGAGGTGTGGATCTCCGGGATCTTCGAGGCGATGGACAGCCCGTTGTCGACCAGCGCCGTCTTCACCCGGGCGATCAGCGGGGCGAGGTCGAGCACGACGGTGTTGCCCTTGATCTCGACGGCGCCGCCGCCCTGCCCGGTCAGCATCCGGTCGATCGCGGCGTGCGCCTCCCGGTTGGCGTCCGTCCAGACGGTGGCGAAGGCGTCGCTGTCCACGATGCGCCCGACCTGGGTGTGGACGAAGCCGGCGATCCCGTCGCCGAGGGCCTGGCCGATGCCGCTCAGCAGGGCGCCGAGCTTGGGCCGGTCGTCCGGGGCGACGTCGTCGAGCAGCGAGTCGACCGGGAGCTGCTTGACGATCTCGTCGGTCACCCGGTTCGTCACGGCGGCCCGGACGGCCGGGTTGCGGGCGAGCGGGGCCATCGTGGCCACGTACCGGTCGGTGTCGGAGACCTCGGACTTCGCCCACACGGCGACGGCGCCGAGCGGCGTCAGCAGGCAGGCCAGCAGGACCAGCAGGACGGCGAACGCGGACCGTACCCGGTGGCGCGGCGGGCGGGCCCGCAACTCCTCGGCGAGCCGCGCCTCGTGGGCCTCCACGGCGCTCAGGCGGGCCCGCAGGTCGGCGAGTTCGCCGGCCTCCGAGTCCGACTCCCCACCGTGCGGCTCGTCGGACGGCATGCGGCGGCTCCGTTCCTCCGGTCGGTGCCTCCCAGGAGACAACGGATCACCGGGGACGGCCACTCGGGCTCCGGATCATCCGGGAACGACGGAGGCCCCCGGCGCCGTCGTGGTGACGGTGCCGGGGGCCTCCGGAAGGTCCGAGGGGACTCGGGCGGGACTCAGGTGGCCGACTCGTGCCGCTTGGTCTCGTCCGCCTTGGTGATGTTCGTCGGGGTGACGGCCGGACGGTCGGCCGGCTGCTGGGCGGTGCTCTGCGCGGTGCCCGCGGCCTCGGCCGAGGGGTCGTCCTCGCGCATCGCCTTCGTCTCCGCCTTCAGGATGCGCATCGACTTGCCGAGGCCGCGCGCCATCTCCGGCAGCTTCTTCGAACCGAACAGCAGGACTACGACCGCCAGCACCACCAAGATGTGCCAGGGCTCAAGACCGTTCCGCAGCATCCCTGGCCACCGGTCCCTTCTTGTCTAGAGTCACGGGAGGGCAAAGTACCCGTCCGGCCAGTATGCCTGGCCGTGGTGCGGTACGGATACACCGGCCGGGAAACGCTGGCCGAAATGCGGGTGCCGCCCAAGCGGACCGCGAGCGCCCGACACCCCGGCCGCGCGCCACGGCCGGGGTGTCGAACGTCACAAAAGGGGCGCTCGGTGGACTCGGTGGACTGGGTGGACTGGGTGGACTCGGCGGACTCAGTAGACGAAGGGCACGAGCCGCTTCGACTCCCGCCGGTACTGCGCGTACGCGGGGCCGAGGGCGGCCACCAGCAGGCGTTCCTCGGCGGCGATCCGCCAGCTGTAGGCGGCGAGCAGCAGCGCGAACACGGCCACGGTGGCCGGCCAGCTGCCCACGCCGAGCGCGTAGCCCGTCCACACCAGCAGGCTGCCGCAGTAGCCGGGGTGGCGGATCAGCCGGTACGGGCCGGTGCGGACGACCTCCTGCGTGTCGACGGTGCGCAGGGTGCGGGTGTAGAAGCGGCCCAGGGTGCGCATGCCCCAGGCCCGCAGGGCCAGCCCGGCGGCGATCAGCGCGACGCCGAACCAGCACGCCCCGACGGGCAGTTCGCCGACCGACGCGCGGCCGAGGAGGACGATCACCAGGACGGAGGCGGCGTAGCAGGCGAGCAGCAGCCGGGTCGAGCCGCGGTCGCGGTCGTCCGCGTGCCAGGTGCCGGCGGCGGAGTCCTCGCGGCGGCGCAGCAGCAGCTCGTACCCGGCCCAGGCGAGGACGCCGAGGACGGAGAGCAGGCTCGGCAGGGACATGGTGGGGCTCCTGACGCTCGGGGACCACGGGCGCGGGCCGCGGAGGGCCGCGTGCTCACCACGGTCCTCTTGCCCGGTGGGCCCCGCACGGACCCGGGGGTGGACGCACGGGCTTCCATGGACGCACCCGCTTCCACCCCCGGGTGGAGCGTCAGTCCGTCCGCCGGGCCAGCAGGTAGCCGCGCCGGGTCGGGGCCTCCTCGGGCAGGCCCTCTCGCTCCAGCCGGGCCTCGACGGTGAACCCGGCGGTGGCGAGGTGCGCGGCGACGGCGTCCGTCTGCAGGAAGTGGAAGTCCACGTCGACCTCGTGGCCCCACCACTCCTCCATCCGCCGCACCTCGGTGCCCAGGTGGAACGAGACCAGCAGGAAGCCGCCGGGCCGCAGCACCCGCCGCATCTCGGCGAACGCGGGCGCCAGTTCGCCGGGTTCGAGGTGGATCACCGAGTAGAGCGCCACCGCCGCCGCGAACTCGCCGTCCTCGGCGGGCAGGTCGAGCAGGTCGCCGGTGCGGAAGGCGGCCTTCGGGTGCTCGCGGCGGGCCAGCTCCACCATGCGGGGGGAGAGGTCGATCCCGACGACCTCGGCGCCGCGCCCGGCGAGCCACCCCGCCACGTGCCCCGGCCCGCACCCGAGGTCCGCGACGGCCCCGCCGGCGGCCTCCGCCACGACCACCCAGAGCAGGGCCCGGTCGACCGGCTTGTGCTCCAGCTCGCCCCCGATCCGTTCGAGGTACTCCTCCGCCACCGTGTCGTAACTCCCGCGCACGCGCGCGTGATCAGCAACCATGGGGCCACCCTGGCAGGTCGGACGGCGCTCGCGGGGGGCGTTTCGGCAACCCGCTCCGGCAGCCCGTTCCGGCAACCCGCTCCGGCACCCGGGAACGGCCGATGACCCCCGCCCCGGCCCGGCTCGAACACGGCTGGTCCCCTCCACAACGGGCCGGCGCTTAGGGGTGTGGGCACCGGCCGACGCGGGGCAGTGGTCAGCCTAGCCGCCGTCCGGGGACGCATTTTTCTAGTACAGATGTGTAGATCGAGTGTCCAAGACGTTAGTGCAAGACATTTGTGCAGCCCTTCCGTAGGATCGGGGCATGGGAAACCGCGAAGACCTCATGGCCGGAGCCAAGCGCTGCCTGTACGAGAAGGGCTACGGGCGCACCACCGCCCGGGACATCGCCACCGCCTCCGGCGTCAGCCTGGCCGCCATCGGCTACCACTTCGGCTCGAAGGACGCGCTGCTCAACTCGGCGATGATCGAGGCGATCGAGGAGATGGGGATGGCCCTCGGCGCGGTGGTCAACGCCGCGAACGAGGCCACGGGCGACGCCGAGGAGCGGTTCGTCGCGGTGTGGGACGGCCTCAAGGGCGTCTTCGAGGAGCACCGGGGGCTCTGGGCTGCCCAGTTCGAGGCGCTCGCGCAGGCCGGGCACGAGCCCGAGCTGGCACAGGCGTTCTCGGTGGCGCAGAAGGAGGGCCGGCTCGGCCTGGCGGCGCTGTTCCAGGGGCTGCCCGAGGTGCCGGAGACCGAGGACGAGCTCGCCCGCGGCGCCTTCTACCAGACGCTCCTGGCCGGGTCCGTCGCCCAGTGGCTCGCCGCGCCCGAACTCGCGCCGTCCGGGCGGGACTTCCTGCGCGGGCTGCGGCTGGTCGCGGCGAGCGTGCCGGAGCCCGCCACGCGTTGACCGGTGTCGGGCCGTGACGACGTCAGGCCGTGACGGACGTCAGGCCGTGACGACCGTCAGCAGCACCACCGAGTCGACGTGCGCCAGCAGCCCGTGCCGCTCCTGCGGAACGGGCGCCAGCTGGCCCGCCGACAACTCCTGGCGCTGCCCGGCCACCGTCAGCGCCACCCGGCCGCGCAACACCTGCACGCTGCCGGCGGTCGGCGGGGTGTGCTCGTCCAGTGAGGTGCCGCCGGCCAGGGCGATCACCGTCTGCCGCAGCACCCCGTCGTGCAGCACGAGGTGGGCGCTGCGCCCGTGCGGGCTCTCGGCGGCCTTCGCGGCGTGCTCCACGGCGAGCTGTTCGAGATCGGACATCGCGGCGTCCTCCTGCCTGTCAGCCCAGGTTGGCCGACCGGGCGGGCTCCCGCACCCGGAGATGCACCCGGAGCCGCTCGGCGTGCGGGCCCGGCGGGCTGCTTGCATCGTGGAGGCATGGCGACCAACGACAGTTTCCTCGGCGGGTTCCACGTCAACCGCTCGCTGCTGACCGGCGGTGCGGTGCTCACCGGCGTCGGGGCCGTGCTCGGCGCGGCCGGGGCGGCGATGGTGTGCGCGGCACTGGCCACCGCCGGCCGCGACTGGGTGCGCAGCCGCGAGACCCCGCCCACCGCTCTGGCCCACCGGGCGCTGCACGAGGCCCGGGTGGCCTCCTCCGCCGGCTGGCAGGCCTGGCGCACCGAGCACGGCTCGCCGAACTGACGTTCACCCGTCCGGCGCAGCCGCCCTGGCGGGGTCGGACGGGGTACGGCGGGCCGCCATGGGGGTGCGGCCCGCCGCAGGTCCGTGGACCTGTCGCGGACGGGCTTACAGGCCGAGCGACTTGGCGATGATGCTGCGCATGACCTCGCTGGTGCCGCCGTAGATCCGGAAGACCCGGTTGTCGGTGTAGAGCCGGGCGATCGGGTACTCCAGGATGTAGCCGTAACCACCGTGCAGCTGGAGGCACTTGTCGATGACGGTGGACGCCGACTCGGTGCAGAACAGCTTCGCGGCGGCCGCGTCGGCCACGGTCAGCTCACCCTGCTGGTACAGCTCCAGCGCGCGGTCCACCATCGACTGCTGCGCCACCACCTGGGCCTCGCAGTCCGCGAGGGTGAACTTGGTGTTCTGGAACTCGGCGACGGCCTTGCCGAACACCTTCCGGTCCTTGACGTACTGCACCGCGAACCGCACCGCCGCGGCAGCCGCCGCGTACGCGCCGACCGCGATCGCGAGCCTCTCCTGCACGAGGTTGTGCGTCAGGTAGGAGAACGCCCGGCCCTCCTCGCCGAGCAGGTTCTCCACCGGCACCTTGACGTCGTTGAACGCCAGCTCGGCGGTGTCCGACGTGCGCAGCCCGATCTTCTGCAGCTTGCGGCCGACGCTGTAGCCCTCGGAGTCCGTGTCCACGCACAGGATGGAGAGCCCGGCCCGGCGGTTCTCCGGGTCGTACGGGGCGGTGCGGCAGACCACCAGGACGAGGTCGGCCAGGACGCCGCCGGTGATGAAGGTCTTGGCGCCGTTGAGGACGTAGTGGGTGCCGTCCTCGGAGAGCCGCGCGTGGGTGGTGATGCCGGCGAGGTCGGAGCCGGCGCCGGGCTCGGTCATCGCGATCGCCGTCATGATGTCGCCCGAGACGAAGCCGGGCAGCCACCGCCGCTTCTGCTCCTCGTTGGCGTACTCCAGCAGGTACGGCAGGACGAGCCCGGTGTGCACGCCCGACGAGCCGAAGCTGACGCCCGCGCGGGCGACCTCCTCGGCGATCACCGCCTGGTACTTGAAACCGCTCTCGCCGGCTCCGCCGTACTCCTCCGGCACCTCGATGCCGTAGACGCCGAGCGCGCCGAGCTGCCGGTAGAAGTCGCGCGGGGGGTGGCCGTCGGCCTCCCAGCTCTCGTAGACCGGGACGACCTCGTTCGCGATGAAGTCCCGGATGGTCTCCCGGAAGGCCTCGTGGTCCTCGGTGAACACGGTGCGGCGCACGGGGGCGCTCCCTTCGGTGGTGCCGGTCGCGGCTGAAGGCGCTGGTGAAGGTGCAGGTGGAAGTGCAGCTGAAGGTGCCAGGTGATGGCCCCACAAGTTAATCCCGGGTAGCTTCGGCTGTCCAGGGTCGGCGCGGCGCGGGCCGCCGGGTGGGCAGCGGGTGAGGGCCATGACAAGTGAATCCTTGCTAGCCTTCCCTCGGTGTGGCGGCAGGGCGCCGTGACGGCTTCGGCGGGACTGCGGGAGGGGGCGGCAGCATGGTGGTCCGACGGCCCCCGGGGCGGCGCGCCCAGATCCTCGCGGTCGCGGCCGACCGCTTCCACCGCAGCGGCTACCACCAGGTCTCGATGACCGAGGTCGCCGCCGGCGTCGGCATCACCGCGCCCGCCCTCTACCGGCACTTCCGCGGCAAGCCCGAACTCCTCGACCGCGCCGTCCGCCTCGGCCTGGACGCACTCGCCGACGGGCTGCGCGCCGCCGGCACCACCGCCGCACTGGGCGACGCCCTGGCCACCGTCGCCGTCGGACACCGGCCGCTCGGCACCCTCGTGCAGCGCGACGCCCGGCTGCTGCCGCCGGCCCGGCGGGCGGCCCTGCGCCGCGAACTGCGGGCGGACGTGGCCGCGATGAGCGCCGTCCTGCGCGCCGAACGGCCGGAACTGCCGGACGCGGACGCCGAGTTGCTGTGCTGGTCGGCGCTCTCGGCCTGCGCCGGGCTGTCCTACCAGTCCGTGGCGCCGCAGCCCCGGCGGGCCGAGGCGGTGCTGCGCGAGGTGGTCGGGGCCGTCCTCGGGGTGACCTTCAACGGCTCCGACGGCCCCGAGGGTTGCGACGGACGCGGCATACGGGACGAGGCCGAACCTGTCGCCGCCGTCCCGGGAGCCGGACGTCGGCCCCGGCGCGAGGAACTGCTCGCGGCGGCCGTCCGGCTGTTCCACGAGCGCGGCTTCGACAACGTCAGCACCGACCAGCTCGGCGCCGCCGTCGGCATCTCGGGCCCCAGCGTCTACCGGCACTTCGACAGCAAGGCGCAACTGCTCGCCGCCTCGCTGGTCCGCAGCCGCGAGCGCCTGTGGCACGAGGTGGAGGGCGCGATCTCGGCCGCGGACGGCCCGGATGCAGCGCTGGCGGCCGGCCTGACGGCGTACGTCGGCTTCGCGCGGCGCAACGGCGACTACCTGGGCGCGATGCTCAGCGAGACGGAGCGGCTGGCCCCGCCCGACCGCCGCGTCGCGGTGGACTTCCGCCGGGACTTCCTGCGGACCTGGGTCGGCCTGCTGCGCCGGGTGCGGCCGGACTACGACGCGGTGGAGGCCCGGATCCGCGTCCACGCGCTGTTCGCGCTGGTCAACGACGGCGTCCGGAACCGCCCGCACAGCACCCGCCCGGACCTCGGCGACTGCCTCCTGCGCCTGGCCCGGGCCGTCCTCGGCACGTCCTGAGGGCCCGGCGCGGGAAGAGCGGGGAAAGGGGCCGGGGCGGGTGGGCCCCCCCCCCCGGGGGGGGCGGGGGCCCCCCCCCGGGGGGGGGGCGGGTCGCCCCCGGGGCGGGGGGGGGCCCGGGGCGACTTGAGGGCCTGA
>NZ_JBFBDY010000031.1:19796-29477 GCF_040683475.1 Kitasatospora sp. NPDC093558
GTTGCCCGCCCCCGCGCTGGAGGGGCGGGCAACCGGCCCGTGTGGGGCGAGGCTGCGCCGAGGGCAGTGGGCGCGGCCGGGTCCTAGTAGAGGACGTGCGGGTAGTACACGCGGGTGTCGAGGTTGCCGTTGCCCTGCAGGGCGCCGATGCTGCCGCCGTTGCCGGTCGCGGCGAGGCCGTTGTTCTGGTTGCTCGCGCCCGAACCGGTGGCCGTCTGCTGGGTGCTGACCACGTTGCCGTGGACGTTGCCGATGATGTTGTTGGAGCCGGTGTTGCTCACGACGCTGCTGTTGGAGTGCTGGTCGGCGCCGGCGGCGTTGTCGGCGTGCGCGGTGGCGGCGCCGACGCCGACGAGGAGGAAGGCGCCGAGGGCGGTGACGGCGGCGGCTGCACGAATACGGGACACGCTGGTCTCCCTGGAACTGGACTTGCGAAAGGTGGCGCGATCCGGAGTGGCCGCTCCGTGGCGCCGTTGCCTGGCGTCGCGTGATCAGCATTCACCAGGGGGGCGGGCGAACTCCACCAAATGGGTGGCAATTCGCCCGATGGTGTCATGGTGCGGGCATTTCCGGTGGGTCGGCGGGCCTGCACTTCTCCGTTCAAGTATCTCTGCGCGGTGGAGAGTTGGTGGAGGGGTCGAATGGAGTCCACAACACCGGTCGGTCAACACGGAGTTGACCAGGCATCGTCAGAGAGAAAGAAATGGTCGACGGATAGTCGCACTGGCACACTGGGTTCCCATGTCTGAAGGTCTCCCGCCCGACCACGCCCCGGCCGAGGATCTGCGTACGACCGAGGTCGATCTCGGCGGCCTGGTGAACGTCCTCGCCACGCATCTCTACTCCACCCCGCTGGTCGCCCTGCGCGAACTCGTCCAGAACGCCCACGACTCGCACACCCGCCGCCTCCTGGAGGACCCGGACGGCGACCACCACCCGCTGATCCGGGTGCGCGGCGACGCCGTCCGCCGCACGGTCGCCGTCGAGGACACCGGGGCCGGCCTCACCGAGCCGGAGATCCACGCCTACCTCGCCACCGTCGGCACCGGCTACACCCGGATGCTGCGCGAACTCACCGGCAACCAGGACCTGATCGGCGCCTTCGGCCTCGGCTTCCTGTCCGCCTTCTCGGTCGCCGACGAGGTCGTCGTCACCACCACCTCGCACCGCGAACCGGCGCTCGGCCACCGCTACCGCAGCCGCGGCGGCCAGCAGTACCGCGTCGAGCCGGTGCCCGCCCGGCCGCGGCCCGGCACGGTCGTCGAGCTCACGCTCAAGGACGAGCACGCTCACCTCGCCGACGAGGACGCCCTGCGCGAGGTGCTCGCCCGGTACTGCGTGCTGCTGCCGATCCCGGTCTACGTCGGCGACGACGAGGAACCCGTCAACGCCGTCGACGTGCCCTGGCGCCGCCCCTCCGACGGCGACCCGCACGAGGCCCGGATGCGCTTCGCCTCCGCCTTCGGCCGCCGCTTCGAGCCGCTCACCGCCTTCCCGGTCGAGCCGGTCGACGGCGGCACCGACGCGATCGGCCTCCTGTGGGTCCAGGACGGCGGCACCTACGGCAGCAGCGACAACCGCGACCTCGCCGTCTACCTGCGCGGCATGCTGCTCGCCGACGACGCCCGCGACCTCCTGCCCGGCTGGGCCGGGTTCATCGGCGGCGTCGTCGAGTCCGGCCGCCTCACCCCCACCGCGAGCCGCGAGGACCTCCAGCGCGACGAGCACTACCGCGCCCTCCAGCGCACCCTCACCGACGCCATCGTCGACGGCCTGTACGAGACCGCCCGGCTGCGGCCCGCCGCCTGGCGCCGCATCCTCACCCGGCACGGCCAGGACCTCCTCGGCGCCGCGCTCTGCGACGACCGGCTGTTCACGCTGCTCGCCGACGACGTCCCGGTGCCCACCTCGCAGGGCGACCTGACCGCGGGCGCCCTGCGCGCCGCCGGCGGGGGAGCGGTGCACGTCGCGCTCGGCAGCGGCGGCGGCTTCGAGGAGATGCTGTACCGGGCGATGCGGGTGCCGATCGCCCGCGGCGAGCGGTACGCCGTCCTGCCGTTCCTGCGCCGCTACGCCCAGCTGCGCGGCTGCCGGCTGGTCGAGCTCGGCAGCGAGCAGGGCGACCGCTCGCTGTTCCGCGACCCGGAGCGCCCGCTGCCCGCCGAGGAGACCGCCTGGCTGGCGGGCGCGCTCGCCGACCCGGGCGAGCAACTGGTGCCGGCCCGGTTCGACCCGCCCGGCCTGCCGCTGGTCCTGGTGCCGGACCGGGAGGCCGAGCTCAAGGCACGGATCGAGGACGACCGGGCCGACGCCCGCATCCCGTCCGCCGCACTGCGGCTCGCCCGGGCGTTCACCGCCCGCACCGACGGCGAGGTCAGGGCCCGGCTCTACCTCAACCTGTCCTGCCCGGCCGTGCGGGACCTGCTCGACGCGTACCGCTCTGGGCACACCGGCAGCGCCACGGCGGCCGGGCTGCTGCGCTCGCTCAAGGTGATCATGGCGGCGGCCGGACCCACCGGCTCCTCCGGCGGGGACCTCACGGCCGCACTCGCCGGTGTCGGCACCGCCGTCTCCGCCCTGACCGCTGCCGTCCCGGCCGGCCTGGCGGACGTCCCGGACAGCCCGGGCGCGCTGTCGGGCGAAGCGTGACGGACCGGCCGGGCGCGACCGACCGGCCGAGCATGACGGACCGGCCGGGCGTGACGGACCAGCGAAGCGCGACCGGCCGGCCGGCAGCGTCAGTGTCAGTGGCGCCCGGCACACTCTCCATCAGCACGACGCAGGGGGACGAGGCATGACGACGGACATCTGGGCCTGGGTGCACGAGGCCCACCGGCAACTGGCCGAGGCGGGCCACCACCGCCTGGCCGAGGCCATCTACGCGCTGCCCGGCCACGCCAACGAGGGCCGCAACGACGAGCTCGACGCCGTCTACCCGGAGGCGCTGGCCGCCGCCCGGGCGCTCGGCCTGCCCTGGGTCGAGGTCTACCTGCGGCACTGGCGGATGCAGAACCTGCTGAACAAGCGCCACCAGGGCGAGCAGGCCCTGCCCGAGGTGGTCGACCTGCTGGAGTTCGCCCACCGCGAGGAGACGGCCGGCTGCCCGCAGTCCGTCTGCGTGGTGCAGGACTTCGCGATCTGCCACGCCCGGGTCGACGGCCCGGGCTACGCGCCCGAGCGCCTCGCCGTGCTCACCGAGACGCTGGAGCGGATCGAGCCCGCCCGCTCGTGCTTCGACTGCCTCTCCCGCGAGTACTCCGACGCGCTGGAGGACGACGGCCGCGGCGAGGAGGCCCTCGCCCACCTCGACGCCGCCGGCGCCCGGATGCGGGCGGCCGGCCAGCGGCTCTCGCTGGAGTACCACCACGCCCGGGCCGGCACCCTGCTCCGGCTCGGCCGGTACGAGGAGGTCCTCGGCCTGCTCGACACCGCCGAGCGGGCCGAGCGCACCGCCGGGCGCTCCCTCGGCGAGAACGACCGGCGCTGGGGCGCCCTGCTGCGGGCCCGCGCGCTCGCCACGCTCGGCCGCACCGACGAGGCCCTCGCGCTGCTGCCCGCCCGCGACGACGCCGAGCGCTACGCCGACCTGCGCGAGCACTGGACCAGGACGGTCGAACTGCTGGTCGCGGCCGGCGCCCGGGAGAACGACGCCGAACTGGGCGCCGTCCTGGCCGGCTGGGTCGGCTACCTCGACGCCGCCGGCGCCCACCGCCCGTGCGTCGACCTGCTCCTGGCGGCGGGTCGGCTCGCCCTCGCCCGCGGTGCCCGGACGGTGGCCCGCACGCTCGCCGCGACGGGCGAGCGTAAACTCACCTGCTTGCGCCGCACCGACGGCGTGGCCGCGCAGGTGGCCGAGCTGCGGGCCGCCGCCGAGGCGCTGCCCGAGCCCGAGCTGCCCGTCCCGCCGGGGGAACTGATGGCACACCTCGCCGAGGCGGGGGTGCCCCACGAGACCGGCGCCGACCTGCTCTCCGTCGCCCTGGACCGGTACCGGGGTGAGCAGGCCGGCGCCACCGCCCTCGCGGCCGAACTGGCCGCCGTGCTCGGCCGGCTCGGCCACGCCAGGGCCGCCGCCGACCTCCTGTGGGAGCGGCTGGACGCCGACCCGGCCGGCGAGGTGCTGCCCGGCCTGCTCGGCGCCGTGCTGATCGACGCCGGGGACGGCGACGGCGTGCGCCGCCTCGCCGACCGGCTGGCCGCGACCAGCCCGGCCGACGGGCACTGGGTGCGCGCCCGCTGGGCCGCCGCCGAGGCCCGCTGGGCCGAGGTGCTCGAACACTGCGCGGCGATCCTGGCCGAGCACCCGGACCGGATCAACACCCGCCGCCTCGCCGCCGGCGCCGCCACCGAGCTCGGCGACCACGCGACCGCGCAACGGCTGTACCAGGAGCTCCTGGAACACGCGCTGCCCGTCGACGGCACCCCGGAGGAGGAGCTGCACCGGACGGTCCAGCCGCCCGACCTCTGGCACCTGATCACCGCGGCCACCGCCAACCGGGACTGGGCCGCGGTCCGCTCCACCGGGGCCCTGCTCGGCATCGACTTCGACGAGCCCGAGGGCCCGGTGGACGAGGAGTGGCAGCTCGTCACCATCCGCGCCACCCGGACCAACGGCTCCACGGCCGACCTCCCCGCCCTGCGCACCGGCCCGGCCACCGCGCGGCTCCTCCCGGTCCTCGGCGACGACCTGACGCTCAACCACGGCGACGTCGTCGTCTTCGCCCCGGCCCTCCTGGAGCCCCCGCCGGGGGACGAGTCCCCCGCGGCGGAGCGGGTGCGCTGGCGGCCGCTCTTCGAGCTGCTGACGCTGCTCGACCCGGCCGGGTACACGACGTACTGGATCGACGGCGGCTGGCCCGGCGACGAGGCCTGGCAGGCCCTGCGGGACGGCCTGGCCGCGTCCGGCTACGCGGTGTGGGCGTACAGCGGGGAGCAGTACAGCGTCACCGACCCGGCGGAGGAGGACGGCATGCTGCCCGGCATCTACGCGGCCCTCGGCGTGCCCCCGACCGCCTCCGCCGCCGAGGCCGACGCCCTGCTCCACCGCCTCACCGCCGCCTGGCCCCACCCCCTGGCCTGGCCCACCCTGGCCGAGGCGGCGGGTGCGGACGTCGCCCTCCACGAGGACATCGTCGAGCGCTACGGCCTCTGACCCTCGGGCCGATCGCCCCTGGGAACCTTCTCCGCCGCGTCCCTACCCGCCCCACCCGCAGGGGCTCCCCGCCCTCGACCGGGGAACCTTCTCCGTCCGGATTGAGTCTTGGTGATTGCTTTACCCTTTCATTGCCAAGACTCGATCCTCAGGAGCCCCGCACCGTGACCAGCCTCGCCCTCGGCCCGTCCTGGCTCGATCCGACCAGCCTGATCTCCGCCTTCGGCCTGCTCGGCATCCTCGTCATCGTCTTCGCCGAGTCCGGCCTGCTGATCGGCTTCTTCCTCCCGGGCGACTCCCTGCTGTTCACCACCGGCCTCCTGGTGGCCGGCGGCACCTACCTGCACCAGCCGCTCTGGCTGGTCTGCGCCCTGGTCGTGGCCGCCGCCGTCGCGGGGGACCAGGTCGGCTACCTGTTCGGCCGCAAGGTGGGCCCCGGCCTGTTCCGCCGTCCCGACTCCCGGCTGTTCAAGCAGGAGAACGTCGAGAAGGCCGCCGCCTTCTTCGACCGGCACGGCCCCAAGGCGATCGTGCTGGCCCGCTTCGTGCCGATCGTCCGCACGTTCACCCCGATCGTCGCCGGGGTGAGCAGGATGACCTACCGCACGTTCGTCGTCTTCAACGTGGTCGGCGGCGTCCTCTGGGGTGCCGGCGTCACCGTCCTCGGCTATTTCCTCGGCCGGATCCCTTTCGTCCGGGACAACATCGAGGCGATCCTGGTCGGCATCGTGCTGCTCTCGGTGGTCCCGGTGGTGTTCGAACTGCTGCGGGCCCGCCGTTCCGGCGCGTCCGCCGGGACCGGGCACCGCGCCGGGTAGGCGACTGCCGCGCAGGTCACCCGACGCGACGTACATGTGCGTTCGGCTGTTCGATCAGGCAAGGTGTAACCGGAGATCGATCGGTGGCCCGGTGCCACCAGGGGTGGCGAGGGAGCGGAAGTGCCGAAGCGGGGCCGGCCGGGCGGAGGCAAGCGGGCGAGGGGAGGACGGGCGGCCCGTCAGGCGCGCCGCACGGCGCCGGTGCAGCCGCTCCACCCCTCCGAGGCACCGCCCACCGAGGGCCTGCTCGGCCACCCGGCCCCGGTCGTCGAGCCGACCACCGTCGTGCCGCTCGTCCCGCCCGTCCCCGAGACCAGGGGCCTGCTGTCCCCGGAGCCCATGGCCCCCCAGCCGCAGCTCTCGCCGTCCCTGGCCCTGCCCTCGCGGCCGTCCGCCGCACGGCAGGCACAGCAGGCACAGCAGGACGACGCCGACGCCGACGCCGCCGACGCCGCCCCGGCCGACGCCCGCCCGCGCCGCCGCTCGGTCGCCGAGGACACCCTCACCCCCGAGGAGTGGCGGGCCGCCGGCTACACCCCGCCCACGGGCATCCCCGTCCCGGAGCTGACCCCCGGCGCGCCCGGCGAGGCGCCTTGGCCGGACCGGATGCGCACGCTCCTGCGCACCCCGATGTCCGAGCGCCCCGCGTTCGAGCGCACGGCCCGCGAGCTGCACCCGTCGGCGGCCCGGAACGTCCCCCGCATCCTCGACCTCACGCTGCGCATCGGCGAGCTGCTGCTGGCGAGCGGCGAGGCAGCCGAGGACGTCGAGGCGGCGATGCTCGGCATCGCGCACGCCTACCGGCTGGACCACTGCGAGCCGCAGGTGACCTTCACCCTGATCGGGATCTCGCACCAGCCCTCGCTGGTCGAGCCGCCGATCACCGCGGACCGCGTGGTGCGCCGCCGCACCTCCGACTACACCCGGCTGAACGCGGTGTACGAGCTGGTCGCGGACATCACGGCGGAGCAGGTCACGGTCAACGACGCCTACCGCCGGCTCGCCGAGATCCGCCGCAACCGGCACCCGTACCCGGCCTGGCTGCTCGCCCTGACCACCGGCCTGCTGGCCGGCGCGGCGACGTTCCTGGTCGGCGGGCGGGTGGACGACAAGGGGTGGCTGGTCTTCGCGAGCGCGTTCATCGCGGCCGTCCTCGGCGACCGCCTGGCCTCCGCGCTGGCCCGGCGCCGGCTGCCGGAGGTCTACCAGTTCGTCGCCGCGGCGATGCCGGCCGCCGCCTCCGGCATCATCCTGTCCTTCAACGACTGGGGCCTGCGCGGTTCGGTCGTGATCACCGGTGGCCTGTTCGCGCTGCTGCCCGGGCGGGCCCTGGTCGCCGCCGTCCAGGACGGCCTGACGGGCTTCTACATCACCGCCGCCGCCCGCCTGCTCGAAGTGATCTACCTGGTCGCGGGCATCGTGATCGGCGTGATGCTGATCCTCTACCTGGGCGTCGGCTTCGAGGCGAAGCTGCGGCCGGACGAGAGCCTGGTGGGGATCAGCAACCCGCCGGTCCAGATGGTGGCGGCGCTCGTGCTGACGCTCGCCTTCGCGATGCTGCTGCAGACCGACCGCCGCACCCTCGCCCTGGTGACGGTGAACAGCGGCATCGGCTGGGCGAGCTACGGCGTGCTGGTCTACAACGGCGGCGTCTCCCCGATCGTGGCCACCGGCGTCGCGGCCGGCCTGGTCGGCCTCTTCGGCCAGCTGATGGCGCGTTACCGCAGCGGCTCCGCGCTCCCGTACGTCACGGCGGCGATCGGCCCGCTGATGCCGGGTTCGGCGCTCTACCTCGGGATGCTCGCCTTCGCCCAGGGGCACTCCAGCGCCGGGCTGGTGTCGATCACCCGGGCCGCGGCGATCGCGATGGCGCTGGCCATCGGCGTGAACCTCGGTGGCGAGATCGCCCGGCTGTTCATGAAGCTGCCCGTCGGCGCGGAGCGTCCTTCGCTGTACCCGGTCGAGCCCCGCCGGGCCGCCAAGCGCACCCGGGGCTTCTGACCGGCCGTTGGACGGGTGTTGGACCGGTGTTGGGCTCCGGGCCACGCCACGGCAGGCAGGACGCAGGACCAGGAACGAAGGTAAGACCCATGACCACACTGCTGGACAGCTACCGCGAGCACATCGTCGCCGCGCACAAACAACCGCTGTTCCTGCTGCTGGTCGGGTTCATCACCTCCTTCGTGTTCATCCGGTTCAGCGTGCGGATGATCCGCGCCCAGGTGCGGTGGTGGCCGGGCAACGTCACGCCCGGTGGCCTGCACATCCACCACATGGTGTTCGGCCTGGGCTTCCTGCTGGTCGGGGGGATCGGGGTGTTCGCCACCTACGGCGGGCACCCGTGGATCGACGTGTTCGGGCTGCTCTTCGGCATCGGCTGCGGCCTGGTGCTGGACGAGTTCGCGCTGATCCTGCACCTGGACGACGTGTACTGGGGCGAGCAGGGCCGCAAGTCGGTGGACGCCGTGATCTTCGGGATCCTGTTCACCGCCCTGCTGCTGGTCGGGTACGTGCCGCTCGGCGTCGTGCCGGGACAGGAGACCAGGTGGGGGCTGATCACGGTGATCTCGGTCAACGCCCTGGCCTCGGTGATCACCCTGATCAAGGGCAAGATGTGGACCGGCCTGCTCGGCATCATGGTCCCCGGCCTCTCCTGGATCGGCGCGATCCGGCTGGCCCGGCCGAGCAGCCCGTGGGCCCGCTGGCGGTACGCCACGCGCCCCCGCCGCCGGGCGCGTGCGCTCCGGCGCGAGCGACTCCTCCACCGGCGCGCGGACCGGGCCCGCACCTGGCTCTTCGACCTGATCGCCGGCGCGCCGGACAAGGTGCCCGCCAACCACCCCGCCGCCCACCGGGTGGCCGAGCGGATGGCCGCCCGGGCCACCGCCCACCTGGACGCGCACGCCGCCCGGGCGCTGGCCCGGCGGTCGGCGCGGCTCGCCGACCGCCGCTCGGCCGCCGCCCACGCCAGGGGCACCGGCACCGCCGCGGCGGCGGGCGCGCACGAGGGCCAGGCGTACGGCGCGTCCGGTAGCGGGGGCGGTCGGGGCCGCAGGGCGCAGCAGCGCCGCCGGACGGTCCGGGCCGGGCGCAACCGGACGTACGCGGTGCGGCCGACCGGGCTGGAGCCGCGGCCCGAGCGCCACTCCTTCCTGCGGACGCACACCCGCCGGATCCGGCGGTAGTTCGTGCACCCCTTGGCTGCGGCTGCAGTTGTGGCCGGAGTTGTGGCCGGGGTTGTGGCCGGAGTTGGGCGCCGATCGGATCATCCGATGCTCACCCGGCCGGCGGTGCGTAATCCGTGTGTGAACGACGGTGGACTTGAGAACATGAGCAGTGAGTGACCGCTTCGTCACGCACTGGACACATCCCCGGGGCATCGCCCGGCTCCCTTCCGGCCCCCGCTCCCGCGCCGCGCCCGGCGGGTGGCCCGTCCGACCGCGTGGCCCGTCCGACCGCGACGCGTCCGACCCGCGACCCGTCCGGTCCGTGCCGAAGGGACGTCCCGTGGTGCGCAGGCTCCTGCCGACCCTCCTGCTCTCCCTCACCGCCGTGCTCGGGCTGCTCCCCGCCGCCCACGCCGACCCGGCCGACCCGGAGCCGCACCCCTCCGCCGAGGACGTCGACCGGGCCCGGGCCGAGGCCGACCGCAGGGCCGCGTCGGCCGGCGCCATCGAGGCCGGGCTGGCCGCCGCCCGGGTCGAGCTCGAC
>NZ_JBFBDY010000032.1:0-29353 GCF_040683475.1 Kitasatospora sp. NPDC093558
CCGCGAACCGTAGGACGCGGGCCCGCCGTTCAGCGGAGCTGTCAGCGCATCGAGCCGGTGCGCAGGAGGGTGCGGATGACGCGCATCGCGACCGAGAGGCTGGACAGCTCGTAGTTGTCCGAACCCCTTATGTCGTCGAGCGTGCTCTTCGCCCGGTTCAGCAGCGTGCCGTTGAGCTCCGCCCAGGCGGTGTAGCGCTCCTCCGGGGTGGCGCCCTCGGGGCCGCAGGCGAGGATGTCGGCGGTCAGCGCCGCGTGCGCCGCGAAGAGGTCCTCGCGGATCGCGGCGCGGGCCATCGACGACCAGCGGTCGGTGCGGGGCAGGTCGATGATGCGGTCCAGCAGGTGCGAGATCTGCAGGCGGTCGCCGAGGTCGTAGTAGAGCTCGGCGACGTCCGCGACGTCCTTGCCGGAGCGGTCCGCGACCTCGGTGATGTCCAGGGTCGGGAAGACCGAGGACAGGCCGGCGATCCGGGTGGCCAGCTCCTCCGGCACGCCCGCCGCGGCGAGCTCGCCGTAGATCGACTCGAACCAGGCCAGGTCCTCGCCGCGCAGCGGCTTGGGCAGCGAGCCCCAGACCTGGGCGATCCGGTCGCGGAAGAACTCGATCGTGCCGGCGATGTCCAGCGGCTGGCGGCGGTTGTTGAGCATCCACCGGGTGGCGCGCTCGACCAGGCGGCGCGAGTGCAGCCGCATCTTGGTCTGGACCCGGGCCGGGACCTTGTTGTCCAGGCCCTCGATCTCGCCCCAGATCTCCTCCAGGCCGAACACGGCCCGCGCGGCGGTGTGCGTCCGGGCGATCTCCTCGTAGGTCGCGCCGGTCTCCTCCTTCAGGCGGAAGGCGAAGGTGCAGCCACCGCGGTTGATCGTGTCGTTGACGATCAGCGTGGTGATGATCTCGCGGCGCAGCGCGTGGGCGTCGATCGCCTCGGCGAACCTCGCCCGCAGCGCGCTCGGGAAGTACTCGTGCAGCGCGGTGCGGAAGTACGGGTCGTCGGGCAGGTCGGTGGCGAGCAGCTCCTCGGCCAGCGTGATCTTGGTGTACGCGAGCAGGACGGACATCTCGGGCTGCGAGAGCCCGCGGCCGTTCTGCTGGCGCTCGCGGATCAGGCGCTCGGCGGGCAGGAACTCCAGCGCCCGGTCGAGCTGGCCGGCCGCCTCGAAGCGGTTGATCATCCGGGAGTGGACGTTGACCATGCTGTGCGCCTGGGCGACGGCGTTGGCCAGAACGACGTTCTGCGCGTAGTTGTTGCGCAGCACCAGGTGGCCGACCTCGTCGGTCATCTCGGCCAGCAGGACGTTGCGCTGCTTGACCGTCATGTCGCCCTCGGCGACGACCCCGTTGAGCAGGATCTTGATGTTGACCTCGTGGTCCGAGGTGTCCACGCCGGCCGAGTTGTCGATGGCGTCGGTGTTGATCCAGCCGCCGTTGCCTTCCGGGCCGCCGGCCGCCGCGTACTCGATGCGGCCGAGCTGGGTGCAGCCGAGGTTGCCGCCCTCGCCGATGACCCGGGCCCGGACCTGCTCGCCGTTGACGCGGATGGCGTCGTTGGCCTTGTCGCCGACCTCGGCGTTGGTCTCGGCGGAGGCCTTGATGTAGGTGCCGATACCGCCGTTCCAGAACAGGTCGACCGGCGCCTGGAGGATCGCCTTCATCAGCTCGGCCGGGGTGAGCCGGGCGTCCTGGATCCCGAGCGCGGCCCGGACCTGCGGGGTCAGCTGGATCGACTTCGCCGACCGGGGGTGCACGCCGCCGCCGGCCGAGATCAGCGACTTGTCGTAGTCGTCCCACGAGCTGCGCGGCAGGTCGAACAGGCGGCGGCGCTCGGCGTACGAGGCGGCCGCGTCCGGGTTCGGGTCGAGGAAGATGTGGCGGTGGTCGAAGGCGGCGACCAGCCGGATGTGCTCGCTGAGCAGCATGCCGTTGCCGAAGACGTCGCCGGACATGTCGCCGATGCCGATGACGGTGAAGTCCTCGGTCTGGGTGTCGACGCCGAGCTCGCGGAAGTTGCGCTTGACCGACTCCCAGGCGCCGCGGGCGGTGATGCCCATGCCCTTGTGGTCGTAGCCGGCCGAGCCGCCGGAGGCGAACGCGTCGCCCAGCCAGAAGCCGTAGGACTCGGCGACGCCGTTGGCGATGTCGGAGAAGGTCGCGGTGCCCTTGTCGGCGGCGACGACCAGGTAGGTGTCGTCCTCGTCGTGGCGGACCACGTCGGCCGGGTGGACGACCTCGCCGCCGACCAGGTTGTCGGTGATGTCGAGCAGCGCCGAGATGAACGTCTTGTACGAGGAGATGCCCTCGGCCAGCCACGCGTCGCGGTCCACCGACGGGTCCGGCAGCTGCTTGGCGACGAAGCCGCCCTTGGCGCCGACCGGCACGATGACGGTGTTCTTGACCATCTGCGCCTTGACCAGGCCGAGGATCTCGGTGCGGAAGTCCTCGCGCCGGTCGGACCAGCGCAGACCACCGCGGGCGACCTTGCCGAAGCGCAGGTGCACGCCCTCGACCTGCGGCGAGTACACCCAGATCTCGAACGCCGGGCGCGGGGCCGGCAGGTCCGGGATGGCCTTCGGGTCGAACTTCATCGACACGTAGGAGTGCCACTCGCCGTCGGCGGCGTGCTGGAAGAAGTTGGTCCGCAGGGTGGCCTTGATGAGGTTCAGGAAGGAGCGCAGGATGCGGTCCTCGTCCAGCGAGACGACCTCGTCGAGCGCGCCGGCCAGCTCCTCCAGGATGCCCTCGGTCAGCTCCAGGGCACCCGAGCGGTGGCTCGGGCTCAGCCGGGCCTCGAACAGGTTGACCAGCAGGCGGGTGCTGTGGGTGTTGTTGCGGAGCGCGTCCTCCATGTAGTCCTGGGAGAACGTGGAACCCGCCTGGCGCAGGTACTTGGCGTACGCGCGCAGCATCATCGCCTGGCGCCAGGTCAGTCCGGCGGTGAGGACGAGCTCGTTGAAGCCGTCGTTCTCGGCCCGGCCGGTCCAGGTGGCGGCGAAGGTCTCCTGGAAGCGCTCGCGCGCCTCGTCGGTGAGCTCGGTGGCCTCGCGCAGCTTCAGGCCGAAGTCGTACACCCACGCGGTGGTGCCGTCGGAGCGGCGCAGCGCGTACGGGTGCTCGTCCAGCACCTCGACGCCCAGGCGCTGGAGCACCGGCAGGACCTCGGTGAGCGAGATCGGGCCGCCGACCCGGTAGATCTTGAAGCGGCGCTCGTCGTCACCGGCGCCGACCGGCTGGTACAGGTTGAGGCGGAAGTCGCCCGCGCCGTGCAGCGATTCGATCTGCTTGATGTCCGAGACGGCGGTGCGCGGCGGGAAGTCGGCGCGGTAGCCGTCGGGGAAGGCGTTGGCGTACTTGTGGCCGAGCTCGGCGGCCTTCTCCTCGCCCAGCTCGGTGTGCAGCTGGTCGTGGAAGCCGTCCATCCAGAACCGGGCGGCCTCGGCCAGGCGGTTCTCGATCCGCTCGATGTCGGCGTCGGTGAGCTGGGGCAGCTCGGTGCCGGGGGCGACCCGGACGACGAAGTGCAGGCGGGTCAGCACCGACTCGGTGGCGTACACCGTGTAGTCGATGGCGTCGCCGTTCAGCTCTTCCTTGAGGATGTCGGTGAGCAGCAGGCGGATCCGGGTGGTGTACCGGTCGCGCGGCAGGTAGATGAACGCCGAGTAGTAGCGGCCGTACTCGTCCTGGCGCAGGAAGAGGCGCAGCTTGCGGCGCTCCTGCAGGTAGAGCACGCTCGTGGCGATCGAGAGCAGTTCGGAGGCCGCCGTCTGGAACATCTCGTCCCGGGGGAAGGTCTCCATGATCTGCAGCAGGTCGCGGCCGTCGTGGCTCTCGCCGGAGAAGCCGGAGCCGTCCAGGACGGCCTGGACCTTGCGGCGCACGACCGGGATCCGGGTGACGGACTCGGTGTACGCGGCGGAGGAGAACAGGCCGAGGAAGCGGCGCTCGCCGATCGGCTCGCCGGCGGCGTTGAACTTCTTCACGCCGACGTAGTCGAGGTAGGCCGGGCGGTGCACGGTGGCGCGGCTGTTGGCCTTGGTGAGGACGAGCAGCTTCTTCTCGTGGGCCTTGGCGCGCACCGGCGCGGAGAGGCGGCCGAAGGCCTCGCTGACGGCGTGGTGGCGGTCGTCGTGGCTGTGCGGGTCGGCGCGCAGGATGCCGAGGCCGGTGCCGGCGACGGCCTTCAGGACCTCCTCGCCCTCGTGCTCGACGAGGTCGTACTCGCGGTAGCCGAGGAAGGTGAAGTGGTCGTCGGCGAGCCAGCGCATCAGCTCCCAGGCCTCGCCGACCTCCTGCTCGGCCAGGCCGGCCGGGGGCTGCTCGGCCAGCTCGTCGGCCAGGCGCAGCGCGCTGTCGCGCATCTTGGTCCAGTCCTCGACGACCTCGCGGACGTCGCCGAGCACGCGGCGCAGGTTGGTCTCGATCGAGCGCAGGTCCTCGCGGTCGGTCTCGCGGTCGATCTCGATGTGCATCCACGACTCGACGGTCGCGTCGGCGGGCCACTCGGCGCCGGCGGCCTGGCTGCGGGCGCAGGCGTCGACGTCCAGGATCTCCAGCAGCTTGCCGGTGATGTCACGGCGGACGACCAGCTGGGGGTGGATCACGATGTGGATGCCGCGGTCCTGGCGGGACAGCTCGTTGGTGACCGAGTCGACCAGGAAGGACATGTCGTCGGTGACGACCTCGACCACGGTGTGGCCGCAGGACCAGCCGTTCTCCTCGACCGAGGGGGTGTGCACCCGCACCTCGGCGGTGCCCTGGGGGCGCTTGAGGCCCAGGCGGTAGTGCGAGGCGGCCGCGCCGTACACGTCGACCGGGTCGAGGTCGACGAGGTCCTCGGGCGCGGTGTGGAGGTAGTAGTGGTGCAGGTACGCGGTAAGAGCGCCGTTGCTCAGACCCTCCCCTGGCGCCGCTCCCCCCACCTGGCTGTTCTCAGCGGCTGCGGCTGCCTTCTTGAGCAGGTCGGCCTTGGCTGCGTCCAGCTTGGTCTGCATGACTTCTTGGCTCCTGTCGCGCGCCGTTGCGTGACTCGGTCGTGTGTGGATGAACACCGACGGGTCTACCGCAATCCTGCCGCACCATCCGACTGAAAAGGGCTCATGGCGCGCATGAAATACCTTCGCAGCGGGTAGGACGATTCGTCCTGCGGAGCCACCCGACGACGCCAGCCAGCCTAACCGGATCAATCGAAGGTGGACAGGGACAGGGAGGCGCAAAGCTGCCGGGTGACCGGTCCGTCCTGGACACCATGTCCAAACCGGAACCTGCTGTTCGCTTTCAGCCCATGTGCGGGTAGCCGTACTGCGTCGGAGGGACGAAGGTCTCCTTGATCGAGCGGGCCGAGGTCCAGCGCAGCAGGTTCTGGGCGGCGCCCGCCTTGTCGTTGGTGCCGGAGGCGCGGCTGCCGCCGAAGGGCTGCTGGCCGACCACCGCACCGGTCGGTTTGTCGTTGATGTAGAAGTTTCCGGCGGTGAAGCGCAGTTCCTCCACGGCTTTGGCGATCGCGTAGCGGTCCTGTGCGATGACGGCGCCGGTCAGCCCGTACGGGGCTGCGGCGTCGATCCGGCCGAACACGTCGTCCCAGCGGGAGTCCTCGTAGACGTGGACGGCGAGGATCGGGCCGAAGTACTCGGTGCGGAAGATCTCGCCGCGGTGGTCGGAGGAGACCAGGACGGTCGGCCGGACGAACCAGCCGATCGCGTCGTCGTACTGGCCGCCGGCCGCCAGCTCGACGGTGGGGTCGCGCTTGGCCCGCTCGATGGCGTCCCGGTTCTTCTCGAAGGCCCGCCGGTCGATGAGCGCGCCCATGAAGTTGGAGAGGTCGGTGACGTCGCCGACGGTCAGGGCGTCGACCTCGGCGAGGAAGTCGTCCTTGATCCGCTGCCACAGGCTGCGCGGCAGGTAGGCGCGGGAGAGCGCCGAGCACTTCTGCCCCTGGTACTCGAAGGCGCCGCGGATCAGCGCCGTCTTGAGGATCTCCGGGTCGGCGGAGCGGTGGGCGAGCAGGAAGTCCTTGCCGCCGGTCTCGCCGACGATCCGCGGGTACGTCCGGTAGCCGCCGATGTTGGCGCCGATCGTCTGCCACAGCGACTGGAAGGTGGCGGTCGAGCCGGTGAAGTGCAGGCCCGCCAGCGCCGGGTCGGCGAGCGCGACCGGGGACACCTGCAGGCCGTCGCCGGTCACCAGGTTGATCACCCCGGGCGGCAGGCCGGCCGCCTCCAGCAGGCGCATCAGGTGGTGGGCGGCCAGCATCTGGGTGGGCGCGGGCTTCCAGACCACCGTGTTGCCCATCAGGGCGGGGGCGGTGGGCAGGTTCCCGGCGATCGCGGTGAAGTTGAACGGCGTGATCGCGTAGACGAAACCTTCCAGCGGGCGGTGGTCGGTGCGGTTCCACACGCCCGGCGAGGAGATCGGCTGGTCGGCCAGGATCTGCCGGGCGAAGTGGACATTGAAGCGCCAGAAGTCGATCAGCTCGCAGGCCGAGTCGATCTCCGCCTGCTGCGCGGTCTTGGACTGGCCCAGCATGGTGGCCGCGTTGAGGGTCTCCCGCCACGGCCCGGCGAGGAGGTCGGCGGCGCGCAGGAAGACCGCCGCGCGGTCGTCGAAGGACAGCGAGCGCCACTCCCGGCCGGCGGCCAGCGCCGCGTCCACCGCCGCGCGGGCGTCCTCCCGGGTGGCGTTGCCGAGCACGCCCAGCTTGGCGGCGTGGTGGTGCGGCTGGACGACCTCGATCCGCTCGCCGCCGCCGAAGCGCTGCTCGCCGCCGATCGTCATCGGCAGCGGCACCTGCTCGGCCGCCAGCTCGTCCAGCCGCCGCACCAGGCGCCCCCGCTCGGGGCTGCCGGGCCCGTACGCCCGCACCGGCTCGTTGGCCGGCTCCGGCACCTGGGTGACTGCGTCGATGGGCATGGCGCTCCGTCCTGCTGCTGTACCGATGTCAGTCCAGCCTGACCAGCCTCCGGCGGTTCCGCCCGCCCAGACACGCCAACGGCGGACGTGGCGCGCGCCACGTCCGCCGTCGTCGCGGCAGCATCGCCGCAGCTCAGGACTACAGGCGCCCGGCCAGCTCGACCGCCTCCGCGAGGGTGTCCACGACCGGCACGCCGACCGGCTCCAGCTTCTCCCTGGTGTGCGAGCCGCCGGTGTAGAGCACGGCGTGCGCGCCCGCGCCGAGCGCCGCCAGGGCGTCGTCCGCGGCGTCCCCGATGAGGACCGTACGGGCGGGGTCCACGTGCTCGCCGAGCGCCGCCAGGTGGCGGACCAGCTGCTCGCCCTTCTGGCCGCCGGAGGGGCCGCTGCGGCCGTCCACGCGCAGGAAGCTGCCGGTCAGGCCGAAGCCGTCGACCAGCGGCACGAGCTTCTCGTGCTCGTACATCGACAGCAGGGACTGGCTGTGCCCGGCGTCCTGCCAGCCCGACAGCAGCTCGCGGACGCCGTCGGTCAGGCCGCAGGCCGGGCTCAGCTCGCGGTAGCGGTCGTGGAAGGCGTCGTCGAGGCGGAGCCATTCGGCCCGGGTCGGCATGCGGCCGAGCAGGCGCTCGTAGAAGTTGGGGATCGGGATCTCGTACTGCTCGCGGTACTCCTGCATGGTCATCGGCCCGACGCCGATGGTCGCGAACGCGGCGTTGCTCGCGCCGAGCACCGCCTCCATGTCGTGGAAGAGCGTGCCGTTCCAGTCCCAGACGATGTGATTGCGCACGACCCGAACGGTAACTCCGGGCACCGGCGGACCGGTAGGACGGGGCTCACGCCCGGCCTGCGGTCAGGCGAGCAGCCCGGGGATCTCCTGGGTCGCGAACCAGAGCAGGTCGTGGTCCTCGGCACCGTCCACGGTGAACTGGGCGTCCTGGTCGCCCTCGTCGGCGGCGGCCACCGCGGCCACGGCCGCCGTCACGTCCGCGAGCACCTCGTCGTCGGCGACGTCCGCGTGCACGGCCGCCGCCTTCGCCAGCTTCACCGGGCCCGCCAGCACCACGCGGCCCAGCGAGGCCTGGTCCTGGTACTCGTCGCCGGGGAAGGGCCGCACGGCGGAGTCCGCCACGTCCAGCGCCACCACGACCCGGCGGCGCGGCGCGTCCGGGTCGGCGGCCAGCAGCCGCAGCGAGGACTGCGCGGCCCGGTTCAGCGCCGCGTACTCCAGCTCCTCGATGTCGTCGCTGACGTACCACTCGCGCAGCGCGGGCGTCACGGCGTACGCCGCGGACTGCTCCAGGGCGCCGCCCGGGTGCGCCGCCGCCAGGCCGGTCAGGGTGGTGGGCACGTACACGCGCATCGGTGGCACTCTCCGGTTCGTCCAGCGTTCGTCCAGCGGCACAGCTTCCAGCGCCCCCAAGAATAAGCGCCGGAGGCCCGCCGTGATCACGTCCCGCGGATTCAGCGGGCCGCCGCCAGCGCCTCCCGGCTGGTGCGCAGCGCGCTCTCCAGGACCGCGCCCCGGCGGGCCGGGTCCATCATGTTCGGGCCCATCGCCGCCAGGTCCGCCGGCGTCGGCGCGAGCAGCCGCACCCGGACGCCCTCGGCCCGCAGCAGCGCGGCCTCGCGCAGCAGCTGCCTGGTCACCGCCCGGCGGTAGCGGCTGACCACCTGGGCGAGCACGCCGCGCGGACGGTCCCGGGCGCGCCACTCGCGCAGCGCGGCGAGGTTGCCGCGGTCGGCCCGCTCGGTGCGGGGGTGCAGGCGCAGGGCCATCGGGGCGAGCACGTACACCTCGTCGAGGCCGCGGCCGAGCAGCAGGTCGGCGTTGGTGGCCGACCAGCAGCCGCCGTCCACGTACGCCGAGCCGTCCAGGCGGACGGGCGCGAACCAGCCCGGGATCGCGCAGGAGGCCATCACGGCGTCGGCGATCGCGACCGCCGGGGCGTCCGGGTCGCCGAAGACCACCCGGTGGCCGCTGCGGTAGTCCACCGCCGCCACCCGCAGTGCGGAGCCCGCCGGCCAGCCGCCCGGCCCGTGCAGGCCGCGGACCAGCTCGCCGACCGGGGCGAGCGAGCCGCGGCCGTGCGGCGCCACGGCCGACACCATGGTCAGCAGCGGGTACTCCCGGGGGTGCCGGACGGCGTCCCGCAGGAGGCCCGGCGAGCCGATCCCGGCCCGCGGGCGGGGCGGGAGGGCGCCGCCGGCGGCCGTCTCGTAGTCGAAGGCGACGCCGGCCAGCGGGCCCTCGGTGAGCGGCAGGCCGCGCTGGTGGTCGCGAAGCTGGTCGACCGGCACGCCGGCGGCGAGCAGCGCGCCGAGGATGGAGCCGGCCGAGGTGCCGAGGAGCACGTCGGCGTCGCCGGGGCGCCAGCCGGTCGCCTCCTCCACGGCGCACAGCGCGCCGACCGTCCAGGCCGCGCCGAGCATGCCGCCGCCGCCCAGCACCAGCCCGCGCCGAGGCGCTCCCCGGGCGGCGCCCGTCCGGGCCGGGGCCTGCTCCGCCGCTACCCGTGTCGTCATGCCGGCCGCCTGTCGGTCGTGGGGCGTCGCGCCCGCTCCTGCGGTTCCCGGTCAGGATCCGATCCTGCGCGCCGACGGCGGGCGGGCGCAACGCGTGATCCCGTCCGCACCACCCGGACCGGCGAACCCGACCGTCCTCTTTCGGGCCTTTCCGTCCGTCCCCGCACGTCAACCGCGCGCCTCGGGAACGACCCGGCCGGCCGCCGCCGCAACGGGCCATTCACCCGGATAGGTGAACTTGCCCGTCCGCCCGCCGCGGTTGCGGAATCCCCTTGCCGCCCCGTCCCGGCCGCCGCTACCAAGGACCCGTCCGTACCCGCACCACTCACCCGAGGAGGCACCCCCGAGCCGCCTTCACCGGCCCGAGGAAGCACCGCTCCACGAGAAGCACCGCCGCACGAGAAGCACCGCCCGATCGTCCGCGCCACCGCCACCCGACCGAGGAACCACCCGTGACCACCACGCCCCGGAGCACCCCCGCCCGCCCGCACGGCCCCGAGGAGACACCCATGACCGCACCGCTCGCCGCCCGCCCCCACCGCCACCCGCACGGCGATGCGCCGCACCCCGCCGGGCGACGGCCCCGGCACCCCCGGGCCGACTGCACCGGCGCGCCGCCCGGCCACGACGCCCGCGCCCTCGCGGCACGCTTCGCGCACCAGCTCGTCGAGGTGCTCACCGGCGCCCGCCCGTCTGGCCAGCTGATGCGGCACACCAGCCTGGACGGCTACGGCCAGCTCGCCTCCCTCGTCCGCATGGGCGCCCTGCGCCGCGGCGGCCCCGCCGCCCGGCCGCGCCTCGGCCCGGTGCACGACCGGTCGCCCTCGCCCGACGCCGTCGAGGCGTGCGTCCGGGTCGACCTCGGCCGGCGGCACCACATGGTGGCCTTCCGCCTCGAACAGCGCGGGCCGGCCGGGCAGTGGCAGTGCACCGCCGTGGAGGCCCGGTGACGGCGCAGGGCGCCGCCCCCGTACGGGAACGGCGCCCTGCTCGGTGGCGCGGTGGCTCAGGCCTTGCGGCGGCGGCCCTTGGCCGACTTCGCGGCCTTGCGGCGCTCGGCGCGGGTCAGGCCGTCGCCCTCGTCCTCCGGCGCGAGGTCGTCGAAGTCGCCCTCGACCACGCCGCCGCCGATCTCGTCCGAGGGGGCCGTGTAGTGCAGCCGCTGCGGCTTCGGGGCCTCCAGGCCCTTGGCCTTGATCTCCGGGCGGGCGGCGTCCTTCTCCAGCTTGTCGAGCACCACCTCGGTGTCCTCGACCGGGACCTCCTCGACCTGCTGCTCGACCTGGACCTCCAGGTTGAACAGGTAGCCGACGGACTCCTCCTTGATGCCCTCCATCATCGCGGTGAACATGTCGAAGCCCTCGCGCTGGTACTCGATCAGCGGGTCGCGCTGCGCCATGGCCCGCAGGCCGATGCCCTCCTGGAGGTAGTCCATCTCGTAGAGGTGCTCGCGCCAGCGGCGGTCCAGCACCGACAGGACGACCCGGCGCTCCAGCTCGCGCATGATCTCCTCGCCGAGCTGGTCCTCACGGGCGCCGTACTGGGCCTGGATGTCCTCCTGGACGACCTTGGTGAGGAACTCGGAGGTCAGGCCGCCGGAGCCGCCGGCCTCCTCCTCGAGCTCCTCCAGGTCCAGCGAGAGCGGGTAGAGCTGCTTGAGCGCGGACCAGAGCTTCTCCAGGTCCCAGTCGTCCTCGAAGCCCTCGCCGGTGGCCGCCTTGACGTAGGCCTCGACGGTGTCGTCCATGAAGTGGCCGACCTGCTCCTGCAGGTCCTCGCCCTCCAGGACGCGGCGGCGCTCGCCGTAGATGACCTCGCGCTGGCGGTTCAGCACCTCGTCGTACTTCAGGACGTTCTTGCGGATCTCGAAGTTCTGCTGCTCGACCTGGGTCTGCGCGGAGGCGATCGCCCGGGTGACCATCTTCGACTCGATCGGCACGTCCTCGGGCACGTTGGCCATCGAGAGCACGCGCTCGACCATGCCGGCCTTGAACAGGCGCATCAGGTCGTCGCCGAGCGACAGGTAGAAGCGGGACTCGCCCGGGTCGCCCTGACGGCCGGAGCGGCCGCGCAGCTGGTTGTCGATCCGGCGGGACTCGTGGCGCTCGGTGCCGAGGACGTAGAGGCCACCGGCCTCCTTGACCTCGTCCTGCTCGGCCTTGACCGAGGCCTTGGCCTTCTCCAGCGCGGCCGGGAACTCGGCCTCGTACTCCGCCGGGTTGTCGCCTGCGGAGAGACCGCGCTGCGCCAGCTCGGCCGCCGCGAGGTGGTCCGGGTTGCCACCGAGCATGATGTCGGTGCCGCGGCCGGCCATGTTGGTGGCGACGGTGACGGCGCCCTTGCGGCCGGCCTGCGCGACGATCTGCGCCTCGCGCTCGTGGTGCTTGGCGTTCAGCACCTCGTGCGGGATGCCGCGCTTGCGCAGCTCCTGCGACAGGTACTCGGACTTCTCGACCGACACGGTGCCGACCAGTACCGGCTGGCCCTTCTCGTGCTTCTCGGCGATGTCCTCGACGACGGCGGCGAACTTGGCCGGCTCCGACTTGTAGATCAGGTCGGGCTGGTCGATGCGCAGCGGCGTCTTGTTGGTCGGGATCGGCACGACGCCGAGCTTGTAGATCTGGTGGAACTCGGCCGCCTCGGTGGTGCCGGTACCGGTCATGCCGGACAGCTTGTCGTACAGGCGGAAGAAGTTCTGCAGGGTGATGGTGGCCAGGGTCTGGTTCTCGTTCTGGACCTCCACCCCCTCCTTGGCCTCGATCGCCTGGTGCATGCCCTCGTTGTAGCGGCGCCCGGCCAGGATGCGGCCGGTGTGCTCGTCGACGATCATGACTTCGCCGTTCATGACGACGTAGTCCTTGTCCGCCTTGTACAGCTCCTTGGCCTTGATGGCGTTGTTCAGGAAGCCGACCAGCGGGGTGTTCACCGACTCGTAGAGGTTGTCGATGCCGAGGTAGTCCTCGACCCGGGTGACGCCCTCCTCCAGGATGCCGACGGTGCGCTTCTTCTCGTCGACCTCGTAGTCGCGGTCGATCTTCAGGCGCAGCACCAGCTTGGCGAAGTCGGCGTACCACTTGGTCGCCTGGTCGGCCGGGCCGGAGATGATCAGCGGGGTGCGGGCCTCGTCGATGAGGATCGAGTCGACCTCGTCGACCACCGCGAAGTTGTGGCCGCGCTGGACGAGTTCGTCCTTCGACCAGGCCATGTTGTCGCGCAGGTAGTCGAAGCCGAACTCGTTGTTGGTGCCGTACGTGATGTCCATCGCGTACTGGCGCTTGCGCTCGGCGGGCGTCATGTTGGCCAGGATCACGCCGACTTCGAGGCCCAGGAAGCGGTGCACCCGGCCCATCCACTCCGAGTCGCGCTCGGCGAGGTAGTCGTTGACGGTGATCAGGTGGACGCCCTTGCCGGTGAGCGCGTTCAGGTACGCGGGCAGGGTGCCGACGAGGGTCTTGCCCTCACCGGTGCGCATCTCGGCGACGTAGCCGAGGTGCAGCGCGGCGCCGCCCATGAGCTGGACGTCGTAGTGCCGCTGGCCGAGGACGCGCTTGGCGGCCTCGCGGACGGTGGCGAACGCCTCGGGGAGGATGTCGTCCAGGGACTCTCCGTCGGCGAGCCGCTGCTTGTACTCGTCGGTCAGCGCCCGCAGCTCCGCGTCGGTGAGGTTGACGAAGTCCTCTTCGATGGAGTTGACCTGGGCAGCAATCCGCTGCAGCTTGCGAAGGATCTTGCCTTCGCCGGCGCGCAGGATCTTGTCGAAGACGGACACTAGAGCGGGCTCCTTGCCTGTATTGGCACTGGACGACTGCACGGCGGGTCCACCCCACCGCACGGGCCATCGTATGCGAGGAGTCCAATGCCCCGGGAGGTGCGTCAGCACGGTATTCCCGTGTCACTCGCAGGGGCACCCGACCGATAGCACCGCCCACCGGGGCAAAACGGTCTCGGGCCCGACGAGTTGGCGGATCACGCGGATGACCGCCCTCCGGTTCGGCGGAATAATCCGGGCATGGAAGAATCCCGGACCACGCCCGTCACCCTCACCACCGAGCGCCTCGTCCTGCGCGCCCCGCAGGAATCGGACATCGACGCGATCTACGCCGCCTGCCAGGACGAGGAGATCCAGCGCTGGACGGTGGTCCCGGTCCCCTACCGGCGCGAGGACGCGGAGTTCTTCGTGCGCACCCTGGCCCCGCACGGGCTGCGCGAGGGCTCCGAGTACATCTGGTGCGTGACCGACCGCGCCACCGGGCGGCTGGTCGGCGCCCAGTCGGTCTCCCGCTTCGCCGCCGACCCGGCCGCCGCGTCCGTCGGCTGGTGGACGGCCAAGGAACAGCGCGGCCGCGGCTACACCGTCGAGGCGGCCCGCGAGGTCGCCCGCTGGGCCCTCACCGAGCTCGGCGTCCGCCGCCTCCAGTGGCTCGCCTACGTCGGCAACGACGGCTCCCGCGCCGTCGCCGAGCGGGTCGGCTACCGCTTCGAGGGCACGCTGCGCTCGTACGCCGAGCAGCGCGGCGTCTTCCACGACTCCTGGGTCGCCTCGCTGCTGCCGTCCGACCTGGCCTGAGCCCACCGGAATCGGTTGTCAGCGGCGGGCGTTACGCTCCCGGACATGAGCGCCGCGCCCGCACACAGCTCCCCCGTCGCCGTCCTGAGCGCCGACGACGCCCGCCGGATCGCCCTGCGCGCGCAGGGCCTGCTCGGTGCGCCGGACCGACGGGCCGGGGTGCGCGGGGTGCTGCGGCACCTGGGCGCCGTCCAGTTGGACACGATCTCGGTGCTGGCCCGCTCGCACGAGCTGGTCCCGTACGCCCGGCTCGGCGCGGTCGGCCGCCCGGCCGTCGAGGCCGCGTACTGGGGCCACGGCACCAGCTTCGAGTACTGGTCGCACGCGGCCTGCGTCCTGCCCGTCGAGGAGTGGCCGCTGTTCGCGTTCCGGCGCCGCCGCTACCGCGACCGCGGCCACCTCTGGGGCCACCAGGTCACGCCCGAGACGTACCGGCACGTGCTCGACAAGCTGCGCACCGAAGGGCCGTTGACGTCCACCGAGCTGGGCGGCGCCAAGCGGACCGCCGAGTGGTGGGACTGGTCCGACACCAAGATCGCGGTCGAGCGGGCGCTGGCCTTCGGCGACGTGGTCTGCACCGAGCGCCGGAGCTGGAAGCGGGTCTACGCACTGGCCGAACAGGCCATCCCCGATGGCCTGTTCGGCCAGGAGCCGGCCGACGCGGACTGCGTCCGCACCCTGGTCGCCCAGGCCGGCGCCGCCCTCGGCGTGGCCACCCGCACCGACCTGCTGGACTACCACCGGCTGCGCGCCGAGGAGTTGGACCCGGTCCTCGCCGACACCGGCCTCGTCCCGGTCGAGGTGGCCGGCTGGGGCCCGGACGGCACCACGGCCCCCGCCTGGGCCGACCCCGCCGCCCTGGCCGCCGCCCCGCGCGGGCGCCACCGCACCACGCTGCTCTCGCCGTTCGACTCCCTGGTCTGGGACCGCGCCCGCACCGAACGGATCTTCGGGATGACGCACCGCCTGGAGGCCTACACCCCCAAGCACAAGCGGGTGCACGGCTACTTCGCCATGCCCCTGCTCGCCGGCGGCCGTCTGGTCGGCCGGGTGGACCCGGCCCGCGAGGGGCGCACCCTGGTCGCCCGCCAGGTCTCGCTCGACTCCGCGCGACACGTCGAGGCAGCGGCGACGGCGCTGCGCGAAGCGGCCTCGTGGGTGGGCTGCGACGCCGTACGGGTCGAGACGCTGCACGACGAACGGCTGCGCCCCGCCCTGGAGAGGCTGCTCGCGGCATGAGCCGCACCGGCCGCAGCGCGCCGCGTCACCCTATTTCGAGGATCTTCTCGCGCATCGCGTAGACCACGGCCTCCATCCGGGAGTGGAGCTGCAGCTTCTCCAGGATGTTGCGCACGTGGTTCTTCACGGTGTTCTCGCTGATGAACAGTTCCTTGGCGATCTCCCGGTTGTTCATCCCGGTCGCCACCAGCTTGAGCACCTCCAACTCCCGGTCGGTGAGCCGGGGTGCGGGCACCAGGTCCCGGTCGTCGGAGCGGCGCTGGATCATCGACTTGAACTCGGTGAGCAGCTTGGAGGCCATCGACGGGCTGATCTGCGACTGCCCGTCGGCGACGGCGCGGATCGCGGTGGCGACCTCGTCGGTGGAGATCTCCTTCAGCAGGTAGCCGGTGGCCCCCGCCTTGATCGCCTCGTAGAGGTCGGCCTCCTCGTCGCTTATCGTCAGCATGATGATCTTGGTGCTGGGTGCCACGTCCTTGATCGCCGTGCACGCCTCGATCCCGCTGCGGCGCGGCATCCGGACGTCCATCAGGATGATGTCGGGCAGCAGGTCGGCGGCCTTCAGCACGGCCTCGGCGCCGTCCCCCGCCTCGCCGACGACCTTGATGTCCGGCTCCTCGGCGAGCACGATCTCCAGCCCGCGGCGGAAGAGCGCGTGGTCGTCCACCACCAGCACGCGGATCGGCTCACCCCGGCGCGGTGCGTACGCGGGCTCGTCCCCCGCTCCCGGGGACAGTCCGGCTACCGGCCCCCCAGCGGGCCCCAGCCCGAAGTGATCGCCCATCCGCTCCTCCCCCTTCGCGGGACGTCGTGCGCCAATCATTCCACGCCGCGGCCACGCGACGGTCACCCTCCGATGCCGATTCCCCCGCAACGAGTGACTCCTCCGCCACGGCCCGCGACCGCGCTCGACCGGCGTTCGGCCACGGACGGTCCCGGAACGCCGGCGTCCACGAACGGCCCTTGGCCCGAAAACGCCGGTGACCCCGGCGGCCGAGGCCACCGGGGTCACCCGTTCATCGCTCCGGACGGTCAGTCCTCGTCGTCGGCTCCGCCGATCGCGCCACCCGCGCCGCCGCCCGCCGACTGCGCGGTGGGGTCGGTCTGCAGGTGGATGACACCGTAGTGGTAGCCGTGCCGGCGGTAGACGACGCTCGGCAGGCCGCTGTCCTTCTCCACGAACAGGTAGAAGTCGTGGCCGACCAGCTCCATCTCGTAGAGCGCCTGGTCCAGCGCCATCGGGGCGGCCGGGTGGGTCTTCTCCCGAACCACCAGCGGGCCTTCGCCCTCCACTTCCAGGGATCCCATCATGGTCTTGCGGACGGACCCGTTGGCTTCACCCTCCGGCGCCGTCGGCTCCGGCAGCCCGGCCAGGGCCGCGGTCGCCTCGGCGACGCTGATCGGGGTGCGGCCGTTGCCGCCCTTGTGCACCCGACGCCGGTCCGCGGACTTGCGCAGCTGGGCGTCGAGCTTCGCCGAGGCCAGGTCGAGCGCCGCGTACGGGTCCCCGGCGGCGGCTTCGGCCCGGATCACCGGCCCACGGGTACGGAGAGTGATCTCCACCCGCTCGGACCGGTCGGCCTGCCGCGGGTTGTGCTCCTTGGACACCTCGACGTCGAGGCTGATCACCTTGCCGTCGAACTTCTGGACCTTCTCCAGCTTCTCGGCCACGTGCTCGCGGAACCTCTTGGGCACCTCGGTCTTGCGGCCCTTGACGACGATGTCCACGCAGAACTCCGATCCCTCGTGCTGACGCCGATCCGGGTGCTACCGGACCGGACTGAGACCCAGCTGGACCAGCCCATCCACTGCCGGCCCCCCGCCCCCACCGCCAGCGGCGGGAACGACTGGCCCTCACCTCACTTCCTCCCCACCAGGGACGGTTGAAACCCCTTGAAGCCTTATCGAACACCTCACGCGGGGTTTTCGCCTCCCCAGGCTCGGTCGTGGGCATGGGCCAGGAGCGGTGGGCAAACGGTCAAGCTGTTGCACCCTGTTTACCCTCCTAGGAGTGAAGCATGGGTGAATACCTGGACAACACCCCCCGTACGGCGCATCCTTTGCTCACTCTTCGTGCCTGCCGCCGCCTGGAGCAGCCGTGCCACCCACCACCGAACCCGTCCGCCGCCCTTCCCCCCAAGGGCCGTTCGGCCACGCACTGGCCGATCTGCTGGACGTCCTGCTGCCCACGCACTGCGCAGGCTGCGGCACCGACCGCACCCAGCTCTGCCCGGCGTGCCGGCACGCCCTGGCCTCCTCCCGGCCGGGCCCCACCCTGCTGCCGTGGGCGCACGCCGCAGCCCCGTACGCCGACCCGGTGCGGCAGTTGCTGCTCGCCCACAAGGAACGCGGCGCGCTGCGGCTGGCCGGCCCGCTCGGCGAAGCGCTCGGCCGGGCGGTGCGCTCCGCCCTCGGGCCGCGCGCCGGGCTCGCGCCGCTGCTGCTGGTGCCGATGCCCTCGGCCCGGGCCGCCGTCCGCGCCCGCGGCCACGACCCGACGCTCCGGCTGGCCGCGGCCGCCGCGCGCTCGCTGCGCCGGGCCGGACTGGACGCCAGGGCCGCGCCGCTGCTGCGGCACGCCCGTCCGGTCGCCGACCAGGCCGAGCTGACCGCGGCCGAGCGCCGCCGCAACCTGCACGGCGCGCTCACCGTCCTGCCGCGCGCCCGCCGGAGCGTGGCGGGCCGTCAACCGGTGCTGGTGGACGACCTGGTGACCACCGGCGCCAGCCTCGCCGAGGCCGCCCGGGCACTGGCCGCGGCCGGCCTGCCGGCCCGGGCGGCGGCCACCGTCGCGGCGACCGGTGCGCTGCACGCCCCCTGAGGCCCGCTCAACCGGCCCCGGACTCAGCCCGGGTAGAAGAACGCGCTCGCCCGGTCCGGCAGCGAGACCTCCCGCCACTGACTGTTGGTCAGCCGGTAGATCCGCCCCTCCGTGGCCTGCAGCGCCAGCACCGGCGAGGCCTGCGCCAGCACGTTCGCCCGGGACTCCGAGGCCTCGGCGGTGGCCATGCCCTCGCCGCCCTGCGCCGGGGCGTCGGTGCTCGGGGAGCCGTCGGTGCTGATGTAGTGCAGCTGCGGGAGGCGGTCGGCCTCCTTGCCCAGCACCAGCAGCTGGTCGGACTCCGCCCAGGACAGCGAGGCGACGTCGGTGAGCGCCGGCGCCGCCGTGTGCAGCCCGACGATCCGCACGGTCGGCGCGTCCGGGGTACCGCCGTGCACGATCGCGCCGAACATCAGCGACCGGCTGGGCGAGCTCGGCCCCTTCACCACGAGGGCGATCCGGGCGCCGTCCGAGGAGACCCGGAGCATCTGCACGCTCTGCCCCTTCAGGTCCTCGACCGGGACGGTGTACGTCCGGTTGCCGCGGACCATCACCACGCGCGGGTCGTCCGGGCTGCGGTCCACCACCCAGAGGTCGCCGCGGCCGTCCCAGCTGGGCGAGGCGAGCCCGTCGTCGCCGCTGTGCGCCGAGGTGAGCACCGGCTCGGGCAGCGCGACCGCGTTGTCGGACAGCGGCACCGAGTAGAGCTGGTGGTGGTCGCGGCTGAGCGCGGCGGCCTGGGAGCCGTCCCGGCGGACGGCGAGGGGGCCGAGCGGGCTCCTTCCGGCCGGCTGCGGCTTGCCGAGCACGCCACGCACGGATTCGGTGCCGTTGTCGGTGATCTTCATCAGGGCACCGTTGTCATTGCGCTGCAGGTACTGCTGCCCGCCCAGCCCGACCAGCGCCCCGGGGCCGGTGAACGGCGAGTCGCCGCGGCTGGCCGTGCAGCCGTTGCGCCCGGCCTTCAGCTCCAGCTTCTCGACCTGGCCCTTGCTCTGCTCGGCGAGCGTGTAGAAGAGCTGGGTCGCCATCCGCCGGCAGGACACCGCCTCGGCGAGGTCGGTGCCGAGAAGCTGCACGTGGGCCACGCGACTGTCGTCGACGCTGACCCGGTCGACGTCGACGCCGCCGGGGAAGGCCGTCCGGACGGCCGGTCCGAGCCAGTTCGACGGCCCGCCGACCAGCGCCTTGGCCGCCGCCGTCAGCGGGTCCGTCCGCCGCCGCAGGTAGATCGGGTCGGCGACCAGCACGTCCGGCACCGGCCCGGCCGCCACGGTCGACGGGTCGGGCGCGGCGTAGAAGTACCGGTCCACCTGGCGGTAGCTGTTGCGGAAGTTGGTCTCGTTCATGATCAGGCCGGGCGGCAGCTTGTCGATCCGCCACTGCCCGTCCTTCTGCCGGACGAACGTGAAGTCGGACGACTTCGTGCTCTGCCCGGTCACCAGCCCGTACGTGTGCCGGGGATCGACGGTGGCGACGACCTGCCCGCTGATGGGCAGGGTGGCCGTGGTCTCCGTGTCGGGGAGATCCGTACCGGGCGGCGGCGCGGTAGCGGAGAGCACCGTGATGCCCGCGTCCGGGTTCCAGCTCGCGGCGGCCTCCTCGGTGAGGTACTTGCGCGCCGTGTCGTAGCCCTCGTCGGCCGTCACCGCGTCGAGGAAGCCGGCCAGCAGGTCCTGCGGCTTGGCGCCCTTGGCGGGCCCCACCGGGAAGACCCGCACCTGCAGGTTCTTGTCGGCCGAGCCCTGGGAGAGCTCGACCTTGGTGATGCCGCCCGAGTCCGGCATGGCCGCGCACCCGCCGGCCAGCAGGGCGACGAGCGCCCCGCCGGCCACCGCCGCGAGCCGCGGATCAGGCCTGCCGCTCGTCCTTCGCACGCTGCGTCCCCTCCGTGTCCGTCCCGCCCGTCAGATCCGGCTCCGCCGTGCGCTGTGCCACCGACGGCCGGCCGGGCGTGGGGTCCACCATGACCTGGGCACCGGTGGCACCGTACCCGGCCGCCGCCCACACGTCCGACGGGTCCGCGCGCGGGCCCTCCGGCAGCCGGACCTTGCCGAGGCCAGGGCCGATGTTCAGCACTCCGCCGAGGCCGCTGCCCAGGCTGCTGCCGGTGCTGTCCGGCGTCTCGGCCGCTTCCTCGGCCGCGGCCGACGCCGTCGCGCCGGCCGGGCTGATCGCCCGCCGGTACGGCGTGCCGTACGTGCCGAGGCCCCGGTTGTTGCGCGAGTCCTCCGGCTCCAGCCGGAACGGCGCCCGGCTGATCTCGCCGCCGCGGGTGCGCGGCAGGGTCAGCCGGAAGTGCGAGCCGCCGCCGGGCTCGCCCCAGGCCTGGAGCCAGCCGCCGTGCAGGTGCGCGTCCTCGACCGCGATCGACAGGCCGAGGCCGGTGCCGCCGGTGGTCCGCACCCGGGACGGGTCGGCCCGCCAGAAGCGGTGGAACACCCGGGACGCCTCGCCCGGCTTGAGCCCGATGCCGTAGTCGCGCACGCCGACCGCGACCGCGCCGTCCGCCGAACCCAGCCGGACCACGACGTCGCGGCCCTCGCCGTGCTCCAGCGCGTTGACCACCAGGTTGCGCAGGATGCGCTCGATCCGGCGGGAGTCCACCTCGGCGACGACCGGCTCGCCGTCGCCGCGGATCACCACGGCGCTGCCCTTGGCCTGCGCCAGCGGGTCCGCGGCCTCCACCACGCGGGCGACGATGTCGCGCAGGTCCACCGGCTCGGCGTCCAGGATCGCGGCGCCGGCGTCGAAGCGGCTGATCTCCAGCAGGTCGGCGAGCAGCGACTCGAAGCGGTCCAGCTGGCCCTGCAGCAGCTCCGCCGAGCGGGCCGCCATCGGGTCCAGGTCCTCGCGGCTGTCGTAGATCAGGTCGGCGGCCATCCGGACTGTCGTCAGCGGGGTGCGCAGCTCGTGCGAGACGTCCGAGACGAAGCGCCGCTGCACCCGGGACAGCTCCTCCAGCTGCCGGATCTGTGCCTGGAGCGCGTTGGCCATCCGGTTGTACGACTCGCCGAGGCGGGCGATGTCGTCGGTGCCGGTGACCTTCATCCGCTCTTCCAGGTGCCCGTCGGCCAGCCGCTCGGAGATCCCGGCGGCCATCCGGACCGGGGTGACCACCTGGCGCACCACGACCCAGGCGATGCCGCCCATGAGGATCACCACGAACACGCCGGCGGTCGCCAGGGTGCCGGTGACGAGGTTGAGGGTGTCCGTCTCCTGGCCGAAGGAGAACACGTAGAAGAGCTGGTAGCTGATGCCGGTGGGCCCGACGAACTGCATGCCGAGCGCCAGTCCGGGCTCGGTGTGCCCTCCGCTCTCGGCGGAACGGTGGATCCGGGTCGGCTGGTCGAACATCTGGCCGGGCTCGGCGTACACCTTGGCCCGCAGCGTGTCGGGCACGCTGATCGGCAGGATGTCGCCCGAGTAGCGCGGGCCGAAGCCCACCGCGTCCGGCATCACGCTCTGGCCGGTGCCGGGCACCATCGCGATCACCGAGTAGACCGTCTGCCCGCTCGCGGCCAGGTCGTTGACCTGCCGCAGCAGCCAGGAGCCGACCTCCTCGGTGACCGGGTCCGCCGTCGCGCCGACCCGCAGCCGCTGGTCCTTGGCCTCGTCGATCTTCTTCAGCTCGGCCTGGAAGCCGATCCTCGCCTGCTCGCGCGCGGAGGCCAGCTTGGTGTCCAGCAGGCCGGTGCGCACCTGCGCCACGACGACCACGCCGAGCACCAGCACCACCGCGATGGACGCCAGCAGCGACACCGCGACGACGCGCAGCTGGATCGAGCGGCGGTACAGCGCCGTCACCCGGATCGTGGGACGGCGCAGCTGACGGGTCAGCAGCGCGAGCATCGCGGCCGGGCCGCGCCGACGGCGGGTGGTCGAACTCAGCACGTCCCCGCGCACGGCGCCGGCCCCGTCGGTCGCGGAACCCGACGGGGAGTCGTCAGCCCGGTGCGTCACGTCAGCTGGGTCCGGCCTTGTAGCCGACGCCGCGGACGGTCACCACGATCTCGGGGCGCTCCGGGTCCTTCTCGATCTTCGACCGCAGGCGCTGGACGTGGACGTTGACCAGCCGGGTGTCCGCCGCGTGGCGGTAGCCCCAGACCTGCTCCAGCAGCACCTCGCGGGTGAACACCTGCCAGGGCTTGCGGGCCAGCGCGACCAGCAGGTCGAACTCCAGTGGGGTCAGCGGGATGCCCCGGCCGTCCCGCTTCACGGAGTGACCGGCCACGTCGATCACCAGATCGCCTATGGTCAGCTGCTCGGGCGTCGGCTCCTCGGCGCGGCGCAGCCGGGCACGCACCCGGGCCACCAGCTCCTTGGGCTTGAACGGCTTCGTGACGTAGTCGTCGGCACCCGACTCCAGGCCCACCACGACGTCGACCGTGTCGGTCTTCGCGGTCAGCATGACGATCGGGATCCCGGACTCCGCACGGATCTGCCGGCAGACGTCGATGCCGTCCCGGCCGGGCAGCATCAGGTCCAGCAGGACCAGGTCGGGCTTGGTCTCCCGGAACGCGGCTAGCGCCTTGTCCCCGTCGGCGACGAAAAACGGCTCAAAACCCTCACCACGCAGCACGATGCCGAGCATCTCGGCCAGTGCGGAGTCGTCATCAACGACGAGGACGCGTCCCTTCATGGCTCCATCTTCTCATTACCGGATTGTGACCTGCCGCACAGCAGTGCCAATGCTCCACAACGGCCAACTCGGCCACCTCGGAATTCCGGCCATACCGGGCGAATGACCCCCGATGGAGCGTCTCCGAACCATCCCGGAGCCGCGCCCGGACCACCGTGACACCCCCGTTTCCGTTCCGCGACCGGATACCCCTGGGGCCTGTCGGCGCCCCATGGCACGATGGGCCTGCGCGCGGGTGGAAGATCCACCCGGCACCGCGCCCCAGGACGCCCTCCGAGGAGCAGTGATGACCGACACTCCGGGCTGGGCCTCGCCCGGCTCGTCCGAGCCACCCCGCGACGACGCCCGGCCCCCGGCCGACGCGCCCGCCAGCGTGCCCGGGCCGTCGGCACCGCCCCAGCCGGGCGCCCCCGTCCCGCCGCCCGCCTGGGGCGGCCCGCAGATCCCGCCCGCCCGCAACGGCTGGGGCGGCCCGCCGCCCGGCCCGCAGGGCCCGTACGGCCCGTACGGCTGGGGCGCGCCGCCGAGCCCGAAGCCCGGCGTCATCCCGCTGCGCCCGCTCGGCCTCGGCGAGCTCCTCGACGGCTCCGTCTCCACCATCCGCAAGCACTGGCGCACCGCGCTCGGCCTGTCGCTGGGCGTCGCCGTACTCCAGCAGGCCGGTGGCGTCGCCGTCCAGCTGCTGGTCGGCGGGCAGACCGGCGACTTCACCGGCGTCTTCGTCGTGCTTGCCGGCCTGCCGCTCGACCTGCTGCTGGGCGTCATCGCGACCGCCCTGCTCACCGTGGTGGTCAGCCGCGCGGTCCTCGGCCAGAGCGTCACCATCCGGGAGGCCTGGCGCGGCGCCCGCCCCCAGCTGCTCCAGCTGCTCGGGCTCTCCCTGCTGACCGGTCTGATCCTCGGCGGCGTCATCCTGCTCGGCTTCGGCCCGCTGATCGGCTATGCGGCGGCCGGCGCGGCCTCGCCCGCAATCGTCGTGCTGCTGGTGATCGTCGGCATGCTCAGCGCGCCCGTCGCGGTCTGGCTCTGGATCCAGCTCAGCCTCGCCGCGCCCGCCCTGATGCTGGAGAAGCAGGGCGTCATCACGGCGCTCTCGCGCTCCCGCCGGCTCGTGCGCGGCTCGTGGTGGCGGATCTGCGGCATCACCGTGCTCGGCCAGATCATCGCCTTCATCGTCTCGTCGATCATCGCGGTCCCCTTCACGATCATCGGCCTGGTGCTCGGCTTCGGCGACCTCCAGCAGCAGGTCGAGAGCGGCGGCACCGCCCAGCCGCCCGTCACCCTCCTGATCGCCACGGCGGTCGCCGGCGTCATCTCCTACACCCTCACCGTCCCCTTCACCGCGGGCATCGGCGTCCTGCTCTACGTGGACCAGCGGATCCGCCGCGAGGCCCTCGACATCGAGCTGGCGCGCGCCGCCGGACTGCCCGAGTACGGCGGCACCGGCTGGGGCGGCCAGGCCGACGCCGACCCGACGAGGCTCTGAGCCGGATGCCTATCTGGGGGGAGAGGCTCCTCGCCGCGGGCGGCGCCCCGGTCACGGTCCCGCGTGACCCGGCCCGCGACGCCGCCCGCGACGAACTGCTCAACGCCGAGTACCACCGGCACGACCCGAGCCTGGTGCAGCGCGTCCTGAACTGGCTGAACGAGCAGTTCTCCGAGGCGCTCGACGCCATCTCCGGCAACGGCACCAGCGGCACCACCGGCCTGGTGTTCTTCCTGGTCGTCGCCGCCCTGGTCGCCGCCGCGCTGTGGTGGCGCCTCGGCGCGCCCAAGCGGTCCGCCCGCACCACCCTGGACGTCTACGGCACGGACGGACCGCGCACCGCCGCCCAGCACCGGGCCGACGCCGCACGCCACGCCGCCGCCGGCCAGTGGGCCGACGCCGTCCGCGAGCAGATGCGCGCCCTCGTCCGCGCCCTGGAGGAACGCACGCTGCTCGACCCCCGCCCCGGCCGCACCGCCGACGAGGCCGCCGCCGAGGCCGGCCGGGCCCTGCCCGAGCACGCCGCCGCGCTGGCCTCCGCCGCCCGTGCCTTCGACGACATCGCCTTCGGCGAGCGCACCGCCGACCAGGCCGCCTACGCGTCGCTGCGCGACCTCGACCAGGCCCTGGAACGCACCCGCCCGATCCTCGACCCGGCCCCGGGAGGCGCGGCATGACCACCACCGCGCCCGCGCCCGCCGTCGAGCCGCCCCCGACGGCCGTCCCGAGCAGCCTCGCCCCCACCGGCCGCAGCATGTGGCAGCGCTCCCGCTGGTACCTGGCCGCCGTCGCCTTCCTCCTGATCGGCGCCGTCGTCATCGCCGGCCTGAGCCAGGACCGCCGCTACCCGCCGCTCGACCCGCGCTCCTACGACAAGGACGGCGCCCACGCCGTCGTCGCCCTGCTCGAACAGCGCGGCGTCCCCACCACGCTCACCAGCGACCCCACCGTCCGCCCCACCGGCGACGACACCCTCGTCATCCCCGAGCCCGACCTGCTCGACTCCCGCCAGCTGCACGCCATAGCCGCCGCCGGACACAAGCGGCTCGTCCTCATCGCCCCCGGCCCGGCCGCCCTCAGCGCACTGGCCCCCGGCGTCCGCGCGGGCGACGAGCGCGGCGCCCCCGCCTGGGCCACCGTCCGCAGCACCGCCCCCGACTGCACGCTCCCCGAGGCCGAGCGCGCCGGCAGCGCCGACATCGGCGGTCTCGTCTACACCAGCGGCAGCCGCGGTACCGGCTGCTACCAGCGCAACTACGGGTTCCCCCTGGTCAGCACCCCCACGCCGGACGGCGACGCGATCATCCTCGGCAGCGCCGAGCTCCTGCAGAACCAGCTGCTCGCCAAGGACGGCAACGCCTCCCTCGCCCTCGGCCTCCTCGGCAACCAGCCGCACCTCACCTGGCACCTGCCCGACTACGGCTCGCCGGCCGCCGAGAGCACCGGCCACCGCAGCTTCACCGACCTCATCCCGGCCGGCTGGCACTGGGCCACCCTCCAGCTCGCGGTCGCCGCCGCCCTGGCCGCGCTCTGGCGCGCACGCCGGCTCGGCCCGGTGATCAGCGAGAACCTGCCCGTCGTGGTCCGCGCCGCCGAGACCACCGAGGGCCGCGCCCGGCTCTACCACCGCGCCAAGGCCCGCGGCCGCGCCGCCGACGCCTTGCGCCGCGCCGCCGCCCACCGCCTCGCCCCCACCCTTGGCGTCCCGCTCAACGCCGGCGCACCCGACCCCGAGGCACTCTGCGCGGCCGTCGCCGACCGCCTCACCACACGCCCCGCCGGGGACGTGCGGGCCCTCCTCTACGGCCCCGAACCGACCGACGACGCCGCGCTGCTGCGGCTCGCCGACGACCTCGACGCCCTCGAAAGGCAGGTACGGAAGCCGTGACCGAACAGGCCACCGCCCAGCTCCACACCACCTCCGGCACGGCACCCGCCACCCCCGGCGCCACCATCGACCCGCGCCAGGCCCTGACCGCCCTGCGCACGGAGATCGGCAAGGCCGTGGTCGGCCAGGACGCCGCCGTCACCGGCCTCGTCGTGGCCCTGCTCTGCGGCGGCCACGTCCTGCTGGAGGGCGTCCCCGGAGTGGCGAAGACCCTGCTGGTCCGCACCCTCTCCACCGCGCTCAACCTGGAGACCAAGCGCATCCAGTTCACCCCCGACCTGATGCCCGGCGACGTCACCGGCTCGCTCGTCTACGACGCCCGCACCGCCGAGTTCTCCTTCCAGCCCGGCCCGGTCTTCACCAACCTCCTCCTCGCCGACGAGATCAACCGCACCCCGCCCAAGACCCAGGCCGCCCTCCTGGAGGCCATGGAGGAGCGCCAGGTCACCGTCGACGGCGTTCCGCGCGCGCTGCCCGTCCCGTTCCTCGTCGCCGCGACGCAGAACCCGGTCGAGTACGAGGGCACCTACCCTCTGCCCGAGGCCCAGCTCGACCGCTTCCTGCTCAAGCTGATCCTGCCGCTGCCCGACCGCGACCAGGAGTTCCAGGTCCTCTCCCGGCACGCCGCCGGCTTCGACCCGCGCGACCTCGCCGCCGCCGGCGTCCGCCCGGTCGCCGGGCCCGAGCACCTCACGGCGGCCCGCGAGCAGATCGCCGCGCTGACCGTCTCCCCCGAGGTCCTCGCCTACATCGTCGACCTCTGCCGGGCCACCCGGCAGTCGCCGTCCCTCTCCATCGGCGTCTCGCCCCGCGGTGCCACCGCCCTGCTCGCCGCCTCCCGCGCGTGGGCCTGGCTGGCCGGACGCGACTACGTCACCCCGGACGACGTCAAGGCGCTCGCCCTGCCCACCCTGCGGCACCGCGTCGCGCTGCGCGCCGAGGCCGAGATGGAGGGCGTCACCGCCGACTCCGTCATCCAGGCCGTGCTCGCCCAGACGCCCGCCCCCCGCTAGACCGAGCCCTCACCGGGCACCCCGAAGGAGCGCACCGCATGGCCCTCACCGGGCGAACCGCCCTGCTCGCCGCGCTCGGCGCGCTCGTCGTGGGCCTGCTGCTGCCGTCCTGGACCGGGATCGGCGTCGTCACCGGCGCCGTCCTGCTCGCCGTCGTCGCCGACCTGGTGCTCGCCGCCCCTGTCCGCAGCCTCCGGCTCGGCCGCGGCGGCGTCACCACGGTCCGCCTCGGCGAGCCCGCAGCGGTCGAACTGACCGTCACCAACCCCTCCGGCCGCCCCCTGCGGGCCCGGATCCGCGACGCGTGGGCCCCGTCCGCCTGGCGCCCCGGCACCGCCGGTGCCGCCTCCCGGCACACCCTGACCGTCCCCGGCGGCGAACGGCGCCGCGCGACCACCGTCCTCGTGCCGACCCGCCGCGGCGACCACCACTCCCACCGGGTGACGATCCGTTCGCTCGGCCCGCTCGGCCTGGCCGGCCGTCAGAGCTCCCACCTCGCCCCCTGGACGGTCCGCGCCCTGCCGCCCTTCGAGAGCCGCAAGCACCTGCCCTCCCGGCTCGCGCGGCTGCGCGAACTCGACGGCCGCACCTCGGTGTTGACCCGTGGCCAGGGCACCGAGTTCGACTCCCTGCGCGAGTACCTGCCCGGCGACGACGTCCGTTCCATCGACTGGCGCGCCAGCGCCCGCCGCCACACCGTCGCCGTCCGCACCTGGCGCCCCGAACGCGACCGCCACGTGCTGATCGTCCTCGACACCGGCCGCACCTCCGCCGGCCGCGTCGGCGACGCCCCGCGCCTGGACGCCTCGCTCGACGCAGCCCTCCTCCTCACGGCACTCGCCACCCGCGCCGGCGACCGCGTCGACCTGCTCGCCCACGACCTCGGCCCGCGCGTCACGGTCGCCGGGCGCTCCCCCAGCGAGGTCCTGCCCGCGTTCACCAACGCCATGGCCTACCTGGAGCCCGCGCTCTACGAGACGAACATGCGCTCCCTGGTCGCCACCGCCCTGCGGATGGCGCCGCACCGCTCCCTGGTCGTCCTGCTCACCGGCCTCGACGCGGGCCCGGTCGAGGAGGGCCTCCTCCCGCTGCTGCCACAGCTCGTGAAGCGCCACGAGGTGGTACTCGCCTCGGTCGCCGACCCCCGCCTCGACGAACTCGCCGCCGGCCGCGGCACCGTCGAGGCCGTCTACGGCGCCGCCGCCGCGGAACAGACCCGCGCCGACCGCCGCCGCACCGCCGACCGCCTGACCCGCCACGGCGTCACCGTCCTCGACGCCCTGCCCGGCAAGATCTCCCCGGCCCTCGCCGACACCTACCTCGCCCTCAAGGCCGCCGGCCGCCTCTGAGTCCGGCCCACCCTGGCGAAAACCCAGGTGGCACGGACGCGCCGCCCGCATAGAGTCGGGCGATGCCCGAGCTGAAACGGCTGCACGCCGAACACGCCCCCGCGGTCCTGGCCTTCGAGCTGGCGAACCGCGCCTACTTCGCAGCGTCCATCCCCGACCGCGGCGACGACTTCTTCGATCAATTCACCGCCCGCTACAGCGCTTTGCTGGCCGAGCAGGACTCCGGTCTGTGCGCGTTCCACGTGCTCGTCGCCGAGGACGGCTCGATCCTCGGCAGGTTCAACCTGGTCGACATCGAGCACGCGGACCACTCGGCAGTACTCGGCTACCGGGTCGCCCAGCACGCCACCGGCCACGGCCTGGCGACGGCCACCGTCCTGGAACTGTGCGGGCTGGCGGGGTCACGGTACGGGCTGCGGACGCTGCGGGCGGCCACCACGCACGAGAACACCGCGTCCCGAAGAGTACTCACGAAGGCCGGGTTCGTCCCGGTCGGACCGGCCGGCCCGGACGACCTGAGCGGAAAGACGGGCACCTGGTTCCAGCGCGACGTAGTGCAACAACGGCAATCTTGAAACGCACCCGGAAACGCAAAGAACCCCCATCCGGAAACCGGATGGGGGTTCTTCAGAAGAATTGTTCGGCGGCGTCCTACTCTCCCACAGGGTCCCCCCTGCAGTACCATCGGCGCTGTGAGGCTTAGCTTCCGGGTTCGGAATGTAACCGGGCGTTTCCCTCACGCTATGACCACCGAAACACTATGAAACTGTCGACCCGCCGGCAAGGCGGTCGTTGTTTCAGAACAACACAGTGGACGCGAGCAACTGAGGACAAGCCCTCGGCCTATTAGTACCGGTCAACTCCACCCCTCACAGGGCTTCCATATCCGGCCTATCAACCCAGTCGTCTACTGGGAGCC
>NZ_JBFBDY010000033.1:0-28843 GCF_040683475.1 Kitasatospora sp. NPDC093558
ACACGGCCCCCCCCCCACCCGCCCCACACCCGTGACGGCCGCGGGGAGAAATTCCCCGCTGAACACCCCCCCCGCCGTCGTGCGTCCGGGGGAAATCGGAGGCACCCTGGGGAGAAGGCCTACCAAGGAGGCAGCGATGGGCAGCCCGATCAAGGGGACCGATCCGAGCGACGAGACGAACCGGGACGCCAAGGCGTCCCCGCGGCAGCTGTACAGCGGTGGCGAGCGGCCCTTCGACCCCGAGGACCTCGTCATGGCGTCCGGGCGCGACGTCACGCCCGAGCGGGTCGAGATGGCCAGGCGGCAGATCGAGGAGAAGGGCGCGGCGGCGCTCGAACGCTACCTGCCGTAGCGGCGGCTCCAGGGTCCTGCCCGGTGGGACCGGGAAAGCACGCTGCCCCGGGCGAGAGCCCGGGGCAGCGGTGCGTTCAGGCGTGCTTAACGCGCTGAGGACGGCCGGGAGGAGAGGACCTGCGGCTCCCCCGAGGCGCCCTCGCCGGCGCGCACCGGGCCGCGGCCCGTCGGGTCGCCGGGCCGGCGGCGGTACTCCAGCGCGGTGATCACCAGGATGCCCACCACGGCCGCGCCCATCGTGCCCGAGACGAGCTCCCACCCGTGGTGCGACCACTGGTAGTCCATCATCGTCTCGATCGTCTTCGGCCGCAGGAACGGCAGGTAGCTGGCGAAGGACGCCGTCTGCACCAGGATCGGGGCGAGCCAGAGCCGGCGCGGCAGGTAGAAGGCCGCGACCAGGCTCAGCACGTCCGCCACGTAGAAGTAGCGGTCGTGCATGGACGGCAGCAGGAACGGCACCGTGATCGCCGAGCTGAGGGCGGTCAGCAGGACCTGGTTCTGCGTGAGGGTCGGACGGGCGGCGCCGCTGCGCAGCGCGAGCCGGCCGGTGCGGGACAGCACGGCCAGCGCCACCAGGGTGATCACCACGGCGCCGGCGACCATCACGCCGGCGCTGCGGATCAGCTCGGCCTTGTGCGCGTCCGCCGGGGTCCGGATGAACTGGTACACCGACGGCGCGTTGAGCGTCAGCTGCTGGTAGGAGTCGGCCTGGCGGGTGTACACCGTGAGCAGCTTGACGGGGTCGGCGCCGAGCAGGAACGCGGGGACGTCCAGCGCGACGTAGACCGCCGGGATGGCGAGCAGGCTGCGCCAGAGCACCCGTCGGGTCACGAGCATGACCAGCAGGAACGGGAAGACGAAGACGGTCTGGAGCTTGAACGCGAGGGCGAAGCCGAGCATCGCGCAGGCCAGCCAGGGGCGGCGGCACAGCACGAAGTAGACGGCGCCCACGATGAACGAGGTGTAGATCCCGTCGGCCTGCGCCCACCAGCCGCTGTTGACGGCGACGGTCGGCAGCACGAGGGCCAGCAGCATCGCCGCGAACGGCTGCCAGGCGTCGCGGCGGGGGTGGCGCAGCGCGACGATCCGGAAGACGAAGTAGGACTGGAGCAGGTCGAAGGCGATCGAGACGGCCTTGATCCCGGCGAGCGGTGAGACCGGGAGGTAGGTCAGGGCCGCCATCAGGTAGAGGTACGGGACGTTGTAGTCCGCGAAGCTGGAGTCCCGCAGGGCGTGGAATCCGCCGTTGTGCTCCATGGTCTGGTACCAGCGGAGCAGGAAGACGCCGAAGTCGAGCGACTCCCAGTGCCGCATCAGCGCGCGGACGAGCAGGCCGGCCGCGACGATCGCGGCGGTCAGCGCGACCCGGACCGCCGGTCTCGCGAGCGGTGGCAGCGGGTCGTCGGGCATGCCGGCATGGCTGGGCGTTCGTGTCATGTGTCCCCCGTGAAAAGGCGAGGACACAACAAATCTGCCGGCCCCCCGTGGCTACACCACATTTAAACCGATCGTCGGTGCGGTGCTTGCAGCGGGGGGTTACCGGCTTCGGCCGACGGTTCGGCCGACGGCTCAGGCGACGTCGTCGGGGCCGGTGAAGCCGGGCGGCGTGTAGCCGGGGGTGGTGAAGTCGGGCGGGGTGAAGGCGGCGGGGCGGGGGGTGCGGCCCTCGGGGTCGGTGAGGCCGTCGGGGCCGGGGCTGGTGAAGCCGGGCGGGGTGTAGCCGGGGCTGGTGAAGTCCGGACGCTGGGCGGGGACGGCCGGCAGGCCGGCGTGCAGGTAGGGGAGGAGGCCGCGGTCGCGCAGGGCGGTGCGCCATTCGCGGCGGGCGTCGGCGAGCTCGGCGGCGAGGTCGGGGTCGGTGCCCGCGGGGGCGCCGGAGCCGTCGCGTAACGCGGTGAGCACGAGCCCGACCAGGCCGACGGCCATCGCGACGACCCCGGCCGCGAGCGCGACCCACCCGGCCGTGAGCAGGGAGCGGGCGAGGACGAGCCCGGAGTCGGCGGCGCGCAGCGCGTACCCGAGGAGCAGCAGGACCAGCGCGGCGGCCCAGGCCAGGATCGGGGTGAGCACGGTGAGGACGGGGAAGAGCCCGGCGCCGCCGTTGGCGGAGCGCAGCTGGGCGAGCAGGCCGGGGGCGGTCGGCTCGACGCCTTCGGCGGGCGGGGGCGTGCTGCGCAGGCTCGCGCGCAGCCGGGTGTAGTGCTCGTACTCGGTGACGGCCGCGGCGGCGATGCTGTCGGCGTCGCGCAGGGCGCGGATGCGCAGCTGGTCGGCGGTGAGCGCGCCGGGCGCGCGCAGGGCGGTGCGGACGGTGCCGTCGCGGAGGGCTTCGGCGAGGAGGCGCTCGTACTCCGGGCGGTCCTCGGCGAGCAGCGGCGGGGGGTTGGTCATGGGGACCCCGTTCATGCGGACCCCGGTTCGCTCCGCCCCGCGGGCTGGGCCCGCAGGGGCGCCGAATCGGGCGCGGAGGCGGGCCGCCGGACGGGCGGCCGCTCGTGGTGTGCCTCATGGTAGGGGCGGGTGCGCCCGCGCAGACAGTCCGTTTCCGGAATTTCGCGCCCCGGGCCGCGCGCGGTCGGCGGCCCGGGCGCCGGGAACACCCGTTCGACCGGTGGGTCGGCGGATGTGCCTGCGGGTGGCGTCAGTTGACGGGCAGTCGGGCGATGAGCAGGCGCCCTTCCATGGTGACGCCGCCGTCCATGGCGACCGCGAGGTCGTCGGCGTACACGTACGGCCCGGGGATGTGCGGCGGGGCGCCGTCGTCGGCGTGCACCGCGCCGGTGAGGTACGGGATCGGGCTGTGGCCGTGCACGATCCGGGTGCCGCCGTAGGTGTCGAGGAGCTCGTGGACGGCCATCGGGCCGGCGTCGCCGCGGAAGGCGAAGCGCTTGGTGAAGCGGCGGAAGCAGTCCCACCACTCGTCCACGCCCTCGTCGGCGAGCAGGCTGTGCACCGCGTCGTTGACGTCCGGGATGGACTCGCCGTACTCCAGGTAGGCGGTGGTGTCGGAGTGCAGCAGCAGGTGGCCGTCCTCGATGGCGATGGCGGGCAGCCGGGAGAGCCAGCTGATGTGGTGCGCCTGGAGCCGGTCGAGGTCGTGCTGCTGGCCGCCGTTGAGCCGCCAGGCGGCGAGGAAGGAGGCGGTGCCGGCGGTGGACTGGACGGGTTCGTCGCCGTACCTGGCGGCGCCGAGGAAGAGCAGTTCGTGATTGCCCATCAGGGCCCGGCAGTAGCCGCCGGCGGCGGCGGCCTCGGCGGCGAGCTGCATGACGAGGTCGATGACGCCGATGCCGTCGGGGCCGCGGTCGGTGAAGTCGCCGAGGAACCAGATCCGGGCGCGGCCGGCGGACCAGTGGCCCTCGGCGTCGATGATGCCCTGGTTGCGCAGCTCGGCGACGAGCTCTTCGAGGTAGCCGTGCACGTCGCCGACGACGTAGAGCGGGCCGGGCGGCTCGCCGGGGCCGGGGGCCGGGTACGGGTAGCTGGGCGCGGGCTCGGGCAGCGGCGGGCCGAGTTCGATGGTCGGCGGGTCGTCGCGGCCGGGGAGCTGCTCCGGGGCCTCGCCGGACAGCTGGTCGGGCAGCTGGTCGGACGGCTGGTTGGGCAGCTGATCGGGGTACTGATCGGCGAACTGGAGGGCCGGCGAGGGCTGGTCGGGCAGCGTCGGCTCGTAGCCGGGGTGGTCCTGGTGGCTGAACACCGGCGCGTGCCCCGGGGCGTGCATCGTGTGTCCGTGCGCCTCGCTGTCGGCGGGCCAGTGCTGTTCGAGGTAGCGGGCGCCGCCGTAGCCGCTGTAGGTCTCCGCTTCGTACGGCGTCCCGGCGTAGCCGGTCGCGGTTTCCGGCTCGTAGTAGGTGCCGTACGGCAGCACGTCGAGGTCCGGCTGGTGGCGGGGGCCTGAGGAGGGGTGTTCAGGCCCGGGGAAGCGGTCCTCGGGTGTCATTCGCCCATCATAGGAAGACCACTCTCCCGGCGTCGTCACCTGGTGGGTATCCAATCCTCCGGAGCGTCAGCCGGGCGTCCCGCTAGGTCCGTTTTGTCCCGGCTCGGTATGGTCTAGACCTCGCCCGGGGGTCGGGGAGGGCTGACGGTGGTGCGCGGACTCCGGCGCTGGGAGGACGCGCGCACGATCAGCTCGGTGGGCATCAGGGTGCCGGGCGGCGGGCCGGTTCCGGCGGTGCGGAAGCGGGGCGGGAAGAGCCGGGCGATGTCGACGCCCGTCCCGGAGTCGACGCCCTCGATGGCGTCGATGAGGAGGTTGACGACGGTCGTGCCGATCCGGCGGGGCTTCAGTGAGAGCGTGGTGATCGGGGGCTCGGTGGCGGCGTAGACGTCGCTCTCGCTGCAGCAGACCAGCAGCAGGTCGTCGGGCACCCGCAGGCCGTAGCGGCGGGCGGCGGCGAGCAGGTCGGTGCCGTTGGGGTCGAACAGGCCGTAGACGGCGTCGGGGCGGTCGGGGCGGGCGAGCAGCCGGTCGGCGGCGACGGCGCCGGCGGCCGGGTCGTGCGCGGGGTAGGCCTCGTACACCGGCTCCTGGCCGACCTTGGCGCACCAGGCGAGGTAGGCCTCGGTGGAGAGCCGGGTGTAGGTGTCGGTGCTGGTGCCGGTGAGCAGGCCGATCCGGCGGGCGCCGGCCTCGGAGAGGTGGTCGAGGATGCCGAGCACGGCGGCCTCGTGGTCGTTGTCGACCCAGGCGGTGACCGGGCAGTTGCCGGGCTTGCCGTCGCTGACCACCGGGACGCCGGACCGGTAGAGCTCGCTGACCAGCGGGTCCTGGTCGGGCGGGTCGATCACCACCGTCCCGTCGAGGGCGATGTTGCCCCAGACGTCGTGCCGGGAGGAGGCGGGCAGCACCACCAGCGCGTAGCCGCGGCCGAGGGCGGCGCTGGTGGCGGCGCGGGCCATCTCGGCGAAGTACGCGAATTCCGTGAAGGTGAACGGCTCCTCACCGTAGGTCGTGACGGTCAGCCCGATCAGGCCGGACCGTCCGGTGCGCAGGGTGCGGGCCGCCGCCGAGGGGCGGTAGCCGAGGCGCTCGGCGACCTCGCGCACCCGGCTGCGGGTCTCGTCGGGCAGGCGGCCCTTTCCGTTCAGCGCATCGGAGACGGTGGTGATCGACACTCCGGCGGCTGCTGCCACATCCCGGATGCCGGCCCGCTCCAGACGCCGTGAGGTGGTGGGTCGCCGACCGCTCTGGTTGGCTGCTGCTGTCATGGCGGACCGATCGTATGGCTCCTGACAAGGTCCTGTGACCGGCGCATCGGGAGCCTTCGGAGATACGTTTCTCCACGAGTGAGCCGGGGCGCGCCCCTTCGATACCGGCCCAAAACCTGGCGTCTTACCTCTGACATGTGCCAAAGGAACCCGGCAGAATGGCTGATCTGCACCGGTGGGCCGACCGGCCAACTCACTCCTACGGGTGAGGGCGGTCGGTATGGTGCATGGCACCCGACCGGGGTGGTCCGGGCGCGTTCCGAGATCCCGGGGCCGGCGGCGATCCCGCCGGAGACGGGCGAGCGCACTGGCGATCAAGATGTATCGAGAAGGAGTAGGACCGTGAGCGACACGTCAGCGCAGGGGCCGCGGCTGCGGCCGACCCTGGACGGCATCCCCACCTACAAGCCCGGCAAGCCGGCCGGCGCCGACGCCTACAAGCTGTCCTCCAACGAGAACCCGTACGAGCCGCTGCCCGGCGTCCTGGACGCGGCGGTCAAGGCGGCCGGCTCGTTCAACCGGTACCCGGACATGGCGGTCAACGAGCTGACCGAGGAGCTGGCCAAGCGCTTCGGCGTGCCGGTCGAGCACATCGCCACCGGCACCGGCTCGGTCGGCGTCGCCCAGTCGCTGATCCTCGCCACGGCCGGCCCGGGCGACGAGGTGATCTTCGCCTGGCGCTCGTTCGAGGCGTACCCGATCATCACCCAGGTCGCCGGCGCCACCCCCGTCCCGGTCCCGCTCACCGCCGGCGGCGACCACGACCTGGACGCGATGCTCGCCGCGATCACGCCGAACACCCGGCTGATCTTCGTATGCAACCCGAACAACCCGACCGGCAACGTGATCCACCGCGCCGAGCTGGAGCGCTTCATCGACGCGGTGCCGGGCGATGTCCTGGTCGTCGTCGACGAGGCCTACATCGAGTTCATCCGCGACCCCGAGGTGCCCAACGGCATCGACCTCTACCGGGACCGCCCCAACGTCTGCGTCCTGCGCACCTTCTCCAAGGCGTACGGCCTCGCGGGCCTGCGCGTCGGCTTCGCGATCGCCCACGAGTCGGTGGCGACCGCGCTGCGCAAGACCGCCGTCCCGTTCGGCGTGAACCAGCTCGCGCAGAACGCCGCGGTCGCCTCGCTGCACGCCGAGGACGCGCTCAAGGTGCGGGTGGACGCGCTGGTCGAGGAGCGCGCCCGGGTGGTGGCCGGGCTGCGTGCCCAGGGCTGGGACATCCCGGACTCGCAGGCCAACTTCGTGTGGCTGCCGCTCGGCGAGCGCTCGGCGGACTTCGCCGCCGCGGCCGGTGCGGCCGGTGTGATCGTCCGGCCGTTCCCCGAGGGCGTGCGGGTGTCGATCGGCGAGACCGAGGGCAACTCGATCTTCCTCACCGTGGCCGAGGCGTTCCGCAAGACGCTCTGAGGCTCTTCGATGGTGCAGGGGCGTGCCGCGTGTGCGGTGCGCCCCTGCGGCGTTGCGAGGTACCGGGGGACCTGGCGTTGCGGGGTGCTGCCGGATGGCTGGGGGTCGCTGGGAGCGGGCTGGGAGTTCGGCCAACGGCCCGCCACGCGGTAGCCAAGCGGCCTGCGTGAACGGGCCGGTGCGACCGGAATGTCCGGATCCGCACGGTCAGTCTTCTCCCAGTCCGCGCCCAGGCCCGCGCAAGAGCGCCCGGCGAAGCTGTCCGCCATGAAGGTGCTCCCACGACGGCGAGGCGCCGTCCTCGTCAACTCCGCCCTGGGCGTGGCCCTGCTCGGCGGCGCCGCCCTGGTGTACACCACCGTGAACAGCGGGCCGAGCGCGGCCGCCGGACAGCCCAGGGCCCGGACCGCGACGGTCGCCAAGGGGACGGTCCTGGCCACGGTGTCCGGAACCGGCACGCTGGTGTCGCCCACCGACGCCGCCCAGGACTTCACCACGGGCGGTCGGCTCGCGGCGGTCAAGGTCGCGGTCGGGGACACCGTGAAGAAGGGCCAGGTGCTGGCCACCGTCGACACCACCGCGGCCCAGCAGCAGGTGGACGCGGCCAACGCGGCGCTCACCACGGCCAACGCCAACCTGGCCAAGGCCCAGGCCGGTGTCACCACTACGACCGTCGAGCCGCTGCCCCAGAGCAGCGCCGCGGCTCCGAGTCCGAGTCCCAGTGCTGGTGCCGGGGGTCGCGGAGCGGGCGGGAGCAGTACGCCCCTTCCGCAGACCACCACCGTCACCACCACCAAGGTCGATGACGCGGCCGTCGCCCAGGCCGAGCAGCAGCTCGCCACCGCGCAGACCAACGTCGCCAACGCCCAGGCGGCGCTGGCCGGCACCACGCTCACCGCCTCGGTGGACGGTACCGTCGCGTCCGTCTCCGCCAAGGTTGGCGACACTGTCGGCGGCGGCTCGTCCTCCACGGCCTCGGGATCCGGATCGTCCAAGTCGACTGGTACGAGCGCGGGTTCGGGCAGCGGCGCGCCGAGCGGCTTCATCGTCCTGACCAACCCGACCGGGATGCAGGTCACCGCCAACTTCTCCGAGCTCGACTCGCTCAAGCTCAAGAAGGGCGAGGCGGCCACCGTCGCGCTGAACGCGCAGGCCGACACCAAGCTCAACGCGACCGTCCTGTCGGTCAGTTCGCTGCCCAGTAGCAGCGGTGGCGGCAGCGCCGGCGCGTCGGCCGTCCAGTACGCGGCCACGCTGCAGATCAGCGGCGACACCAGTGCCCTGCGCACCGGCCTCAGCGCGACCGTCTCGGTGGTCACCGGCGAGGCCGACAACGCGCTCTCGCTGCCCACCTCCGCGCTCTCCGGCACCGGCGCCGGCCGGACGGCGAGCCTGGTGCAGCCGGACGGCACCACCCAGCGGGTGAGCGTCACGGTCGGCGTCGAAGGCGACAGCACCGTGCAGGTGCTCACCGGGCTCAAGGAGGGCGACAAGGTCGAACTCCCCACCACCAGCGGCGGGAACGGCTTCCCGAACGGCTCCTTCCCGGGGCTCGGCGGCGGGCAGGGCGGTCGCGGCGGTGCCGGGGGCTTCGGTGGCGGGGCCATCCCGGGCGGCGGTGGCAACAACGGCAGCGGTGCCGGCGGCCGGGGCGGTAAGGGCTGAGCATGCGTCACGTCATCGACAAGCGGGTGCCCGCGGCGCCACCGCCACCCGTCATCCGGATCCGTCGGCTCACCAAGGCCTACGGCCACGGCGACGCCACCGTGCACGCGCTGCGCGGCCCGGCCGACCCGGCCACCGGCGCGCCGCTCGGCGTCGCCCTGGACATCGAGCAGGGCGACTACGTCGCGGTGATGGGCAGCTCCGGCTCCGGCAAGTCCACCCTGATGAACATCCTCGGCTGCCTCGACGTCCCCACCGCCGGCAGCTACCAGCTGGACGGCATCGACGTCGGCCACCTCGACGAGGGCCAGCTCTCGCTCGTCCGCAACCGCAAGATCGGCTTCATCTTCCAGTCGTTCAACCTGGTGCCGCGCACCACCGCCCTCGCCCAGGTCGAGCTGCCGCTCGCCTACGCGGGCGTGCGCGCCGCCGAACGCCGTCGGCGCGCGATGGCCGCGCTGTCGCTGGTCGGGCTCGCCGAACGGGCCGGCCACCGGCCCAACGAGCTCTCCGGCGGCCAGCAGCAGCGCGTCGCCGTGGCGCGGGCGCTGGTCACCGCGCCCGCGATGCTGCTCGCCGACGAACCGACCGGCAACCTGGACAGCCGTGCCACCGAGGACGTGCTGGCCATCATCGACCGGCTCAACGCCACCGGCCGCACCGTCGTCCTGATCACCCACGAGGACGAGGTCGCCCGCCACGCCAAGCGGGTGCTGCGGCTCGTCGACGGGCAGATCGTGAGCGACGTCCGGCAGGCGCCGGTGGACGGGCCGCCGCCCCTCCTGAGCGGGTTGGGGGTGCCGGCGTGATCGTCTGGCAGATGCTCCGCTTCGCGGTCGGCGGCCTCGCCGCCAACAAGGTCCGTTCGGCGCTCACCATGCTCGGGGTGCTGATCGGCGTCGCCTCGGTGATCCTGCTGCTGGCCGTCGGCAACGGTTCGTCGGTCGCGGTGAAGGACTCGATCACCTCGCTCGGCACCAACTCCCTCACCGTCAGCTCCGGTTCGGCGAACGGTGGCTCGCGCGCCACCTCGTCGGTGAAGAAGCTGACGGTCGCCGACGCGAAGGCGCTGGCGACGGGAGCCGACCCGGCCGCGGTCAAGTCCGTCGCGCCGGTCGTCACCACCAGCGCCACCGCGCTGTACGGGAACGTCTCGTACAGCCCCGGCTCGATCGTCGGCACCTACCCGGCGTACTTCGAGACCGCCAACCAGAAGGTCACGCACGGCGAGTACTTCACCGACGACGACGTCCTCGGCTCGCGCAAGGTCGCGGTGCTCGGCGCCACCACCGCCAAGCAGCTGTTCGACACGGAGGACCCGGTCGGCAAGAAGATCACCGTCGGCGGCACGCCGTTCACCGTCGTCGGCGTGCTCCAGGCCAAGGGCGGCAGCGGCTTCACCGACCCGGACGACGTCCTGATCGCACCGCTGCCCACCGTGCAGAACGCCTTCACCGGCTTCGGCCCGGTCAACCAGATCCTCGTCCAGGCCGCCTCGGCCGACAGCACGACGGCGGCCCAGTCCGAGATCACCCGGGTACTGCTCGCGGCCCACGCGATCACCGACCCGACGAAGGCCGACTTCCGGATCACCAACCAGGCCTCGCTGCTCACGGCGAGGGAGAGCACGACGAAGACGTTCACCGTGCTGCTGGGCGCGGTCGCGGCGATCTCGCTGCTGGTCGGCGGGATCGGGATCACCAACATCATGCTGGTGACGGTGACCGAGCGGACCAGGGAGATCGGCATCCGCAAGGCCCTCGGCGCGCCGCGAGCGGTGATCCTCGGGCAGTTCCTCACCGAATCCACGCTGCTGTCGGTGATCGGCGCGGGGCTGGGGGTCGCGGCCGGGATCGCCGGCTCGCACTTCAGCATCGTCGGCGTCAAGCCGGTGGTGATCCCCGAGTCGGTGCTCGGCGCGTTCGGCATCGCCGTCGCCATCGGGCTCTTCTTCGGCAGCTACCCCGCCAACCGGGCCGCCTCGCTGCGGCCGATCGACGCCCTCCGGCACGAGTAGGACCCCATGACCAACGACATGACCCAGACCGAACAGGTCGCCCTCCTCGCCACCCCGCCGGACGCCCGGGACGTCGCCGCCGAGCTCGCGGCGCCGCCGCGCCGGCCGCTGCCCTGGCTCTCGCTGCTGCTGGCGGGCGGCGTGATCGCGACGGGCGCGTTCGCGGGCGGGGTCTGGTACCAGAAGGGCAACGGGTCCTCTGCGCCTACACCTCGGGCCGCTGCACCTGCCTCCGGGGGCTTCGGACAGAACGGCTCGCGGAGGGGCGGCCAGGGGCAGGGCGGGCAACCCGGTTTCACGCGCGGCACGGTGAAGGCGGTGGACGGCACCACCGTCTACCTGACCGACGCCAACGGCAACACCGTCAAGGTCACCACCGGCGACGCGACGAAGGTCCAGCTCACCAAGGACGGCAAGGTCGCGGACCTGCAGCCCGGCCAGAGCGTGACCGTCGTCGGCACCCCCGACGCCGGCGGCGGCTACATGGCGAGCCAACTCGTGGAGGGCGGGGCGGTCGGCAACCGTACGCCGTCGGGCGGCTGACCGGGTTCGCCGCGAGGCCCTCGCCCTTATTGGGCGGGGGCCTTCGTGCGGTCTACTGCTCGCGGTCGTCCGGAGGTTTGATCCTGAGGGTTGCGACGACCCCGAGGGCGACGGTGACGATCGCGAGCGCGAGGAGGGCGAGGAGGACGGCGCCGACGAAGACTTCACTCGGGTCTCGCGGTGGCGTCTCGGAGGAGGTCGAGGAGGTTGAGCAAGGTGCTGACGGGGGCGTGCCCGAAGTCGACGAGGAGACGGCCGTCGATCGTGGTGTCGGAGGCATCGGCGGATCCCCAGAGGAGGCCGTACGGGCGTCCGCGTGTACGCAACTCGGCGAGGAGGGCGAGGACTTGCGCGCGGTTGTAGTCGCGCATGCGGGGGTCGTCGGGGGCGATGGGCCGGCTGTTCACGCGGCGGAGTCCAGCTCGTACCAGACGTTCTTGCCGCGCTGCTGGGGTTCGACGCCCCAGCGATCGGTGAGCCCGGAGACGAGCTGGAGGCCGCGCCCGGATTCGGCGAGTTCGGCGGGCGTGCGCTGCTCGGGGAGGGCAGGGCTCTCGTCGGAGACGGAGACACGGAGGGTGTTGCCGGAGAGGGTGTAGAAGACGACGGGCGCGACGGTGTGAGCGTGCCGCCAGGCATTGACGATGAGCTCGACGAGCGCGAGCTCGGCGTTGAGGATGGTGTCAGGGTCCCACCCGGCGCGCGTGAGCCCGTCCCGGAGAGCTTGCCGGGAGAGGGCGAGCGAGGGCGTGTTGAAGCTGCACACGGGAACCTCCGTGAGGGAGATGAGGAGGAGGACGGCGGATACGTCGCCGTGAGCCAGGCCGTGGAAGATGGCTGCTCTTCGGTGCCCGGGCAGCAGGCGCCTACTGCCCGGAATGCAGGCATTACTGACGATCAGTCGGATAGAGCTGAGAACGACCATAGCGCGGTCCGCCACAGATTTGTGGCGGACCGCGAGATGTTCCCCCGAACGAGGCTGAGGCGCTGAGGCACACTGGTCCCATGGCACTTCGATCGAACCCAACTCTCCGTCAGCGGAGACTGGGTGCCGAGCTGCGCAGGATGCGGGAGCAAGCCGGTCTCGGCGGCAGTCAGCTCGCGCGCGAACTCGGTATCAATCCCGCCCACGTGACCCAGATGGAAGGCGGGAAGACCGGGATCAGTGTGGAACGGCTTCAGCTGATCGCCTCGGTGTGCATGTGCGCTAACCAGCCTCTGCTCGATGCTCTTGCCGAGATCATTACGGAGCGCGAGCGAGGTGGCTGGTGGGAGGAGTATCGCGGAACGCTGCCCATCGACTTTCTTGAGGTCGCCGAGCTCGAAGGCGCGGCACACAGGCTGTCCACCTACACGACCGCCTTCCTGCCCGGACTGCTTCAGAGCGGTGCCTACGCACGCACCCTGTTCGCCCAGACCTACCCGCCGCTCCCCAGCCATGAGGTCGATCTCAGAACAATCTTCCGTCTGCGGCGGCAGGACATCGTCCGATCAGGGCTGACGCCGTACATCGCGTTCATCCACGAGACGGCTCTGCGGATGCAGTTCTGCGGGCCGGAGGTTCTCTCTGCCCAACTCGACTCGCTCATCGTGGACTCCGAGTTTCCCGATATCTCGGTGCGGGTGGTGCCGTTCACCGCCAGCGTCTCCCCAAGCCCCAGCGAGAACTTCACCTATGCCGAGGGGCCGATAGCGGAACTCGACTCCGCCCAGATGGACACTGGCCATGGCATCCGGCTGTTCGACTCGCCGGCCCACCTTGCAAGGTTCCGGGCCCTCCTTGCCCAGATGGAGTCCAGCGCCCTCTCCGAGGAGAAGTCGCGCGACCTTATCCGATCCATCAAGGAAGAAGTGGGAAGCAAACATGACTAGTTCTTTGTGGCAGAAGTCCAGTTACTCCGGTGCCAGCGATAACTGTGTGGAGGTACGCGCCGTCGACGGACTGGTCGAACTCCGCGAGTCCGATGAGGGCGACGTCATCCTCCGCATGACGCCCCAACGGCTCGCGGACCTCCTCCAGCGCGCCAAGTCCGGCGAGCTCACCGCCTAGCGAATCGTTCCGGCGGCCCCTTGCTGCACGCAAGGGGCCGCCGGCAGAACAACCACCTGAGGAGAGGGCCTCGTTGGTATGACTGGTTCCGTGTGGCAGAAGTCGTCCTTCAGCAGTTCCAGCGACACCTGTGTGGAGGTGCGCGCTATAGACGGCGCGGTCGAACTCCGCGAGTCCGACGAGAGTGGCGTCCTCGTGCGCACCACCCGCCGCCACCTCGCCCCCCTACTCCAAGCGATCAAGGCTGGCGAGTACAGCCGCCGCGACGCCTAGCCCAGCGGTCCCCTGTGCGAGGGTCCCCATCCCCACTCCGCATTGCCTCCATTGCGCAGGAAGTCGGCCCAGCCGACTTCCTGCGCTACCCCTAACGCTGGCCCGCCCACTCCATCGATGACGTAAAGCGAGTAGTTGTCGGCGGCCCTCCCTATCCGCGTCCTACTGACGAGAGGTGTTGGTGACGGTGAATGGCCCCGAGTGGCAGAAGGCCAGTTACTCCGGTGCGAACTCGGACTGCGTCGAAGTCCGGGCCATCGACGGAATGGTCGAACTCCGTGAGTCCGACGAGGGCGACGTCATCCTCCGCACCACGCCCCAGAGGCTCGCCAACCTCCTCCGGCGCGCGAAGGCCGGCGAGCTCACCGCCCAGCGAATCGTTCCGGTGGCCCCTTGCTTGCACGCAAGGGGCCACCGGCAGAACAACGACCTGAGGAGAATCCCCCTTCGGGGCCATGTAGCTGTCAGGCGGGCTGCGGGGCGGGGGCCTTGTGGGCCTTGCCGGTCTCGCGGAGGATCAGCAGGCCGGTGATCGCGATCAGCGCCGAGGTCAGGCCGTGGATGCCGAACGCGGCGGCGGTGGAGCCGTGGTGGGCCAGGACGTTGATCATGTCGCCGAAGGGGGCGACGGCCTCCATCAGCAGGACCAAGCCCAGGGCGCGGCGGTGGCCCGTCACCAGCAGGATGGCGATGACCAGGCCCATCGCGAATTCGCGGGTGCCCTTCATGATGAGGAAGCCGCCGCCGTCGCCGGCGGGCCAGTTCGGCAGGCCAACACCTGGGGTGGACGTCTCGGGGGTCAGGATGAAGGACAGCCCGAGGTAGAGGACGAACAGGGCGACGGCGGTGGCCAGGACGGTGTTGACGTTCTTCAGCGACATGGTGCTTCTCCTTCGACGTTCAGCCTGGGTGGGGCAGGGTTCGGCGGCGGGCGTAGCCGGAGCGGCCGATGACGTGCCGGATGACGCGGACCGGTGCGGGTGGGTCCGGCTGCCCTCCCCCGGCTACAGCTGCCGTGTCATGCGTCGATCTGCTCGAAGATGTGCGGGTACGACACGATGTCGTCGGGGGACTCGGCCGCCATGCGCTGGAACTCCGGGTTGCCGAATGCCGTGGCGAGCGCCTCGGTCGATTCCCAGACCGCGACGTTCATCAGAAGCCGACTGTCCGCCGTTCCCTTGTGCATCTGCAGGGAGACGAATCCCGGCTGAGCCTTCATGAACTCCGCCTGCCGCCGAAAGAGAGCCAGGAACGCTTCAGTCCTCTCCTTCGGCACCAAGAAGGTGTTGGCCAGGACGATGGGCCCGGTCTTCTCCTTGAACTGCGCGAACAGCGGCGTATTCGGGTCCAGGCTCTGCAGCTTGGCCATCTTCGGTACTTCCTCTCGCTCTGAGATCTGACGGATGCTCAAGGGGCGTCGCTGGTAACGACCTCCAGCGACTGCGACCTTGCCAACGCTTGTTGGTCAACGCTTGTTGGCAAACCTAGAGCCGCCGCGCTGGACTGTCAACACGTGTTGGCCTACATTTGTTGGCATGACCGGCACCACGGAGAACCAGCGGGCCGCACGGCGTTCCGACGCCACGCGCGCCACGATCCTCGCCGCGGCCCGCGAGCGATTCGCGGCGGACGGCTACGAGAAGGCGACCATCCGGGCCATCGCGCGCGACGCGAAGATCGACCCGTCGATGGTGATGCGCTACTACGGCAACAAGGCGGGCCTGTTCGCGGCGGCCGTCGCGATCGACCCCGGGCTGCCCGGCCTGTCCCTCGAACCGCGCGAGGCGATCGGCCGTACGCTGGTGCGCCACTTCCTCACCCTGTGGGAGGAGAACGGGGAACTCACCGCGCTGATGCGGGTCGGCGCCACCGACCCGGCCGCCGCCGATCAAATGCAGAGCGTGTTGCGCGACCAGTTGATCCCGCTGGCCCGCCGGGTGGGCCCCGAGCCGGAGCAGGCGCCGGCGCGGGCGGCACTGTGCGCCTCGACCGTGCTGGGGCTCGCGCTGACGCGCTACGTGCTGCGGTTCCCGGCGAGCGTGGCGCTCAGCCGCGAGGAGATCGTGGACTGGCTCGGACCCACGATCCAGCGGTATCTCACCGCACCCACGCCCTGAAGAACGCGTCGAGGGCACCCACCGCGACCTCGGTCACGGCGGGCGCCCTCAAGAGGATCAGCCCTGCTTCTGCGGCTTGTGGGACGTGTCGCCGAGCAGTGCCAGGACGTCCAGCTCCCGGTCGGCGCGGTGATCACTGATCACGACCCGATACGCGCCCCAACCCGGCGGCCCGCCACCGCGCAGGAAGTCGGCCCGGCCGACTTCCTGCGCGACCCATCACGAGATCAGCCCTCGGCGCCCCATGAGTTACCAGGTCACAGGCGAACGTCAGAAGCTCTTGAGGCTCGGGACATACCCCTTGCAGCCGTCCAGCCAGAGCCACGGGGACAGGTGGTTCTGGAGCTCCCACAGGAGGTAGTTGCCGGTCCTGGGACCGACAATGCCGTCAGCGTCCAGCCCCTGTTGGTCCTGGAAGAACTTCACCTCTCGGAGGGTGTCGTTTCCGAACCACGAGTCCTCGCCGATGACGTGGCTGTCCCGGCCGAACGACACGTTCCAGCGGTTGAGTGCGTGCTGGACGCAGAGAACCCCGTGTGCGTGGTCTCCGTAGCTGATGTTCGGCACACCGGGGTCCGCGCTGGCGGGGGTCGCGGCCGTGGTGAGCGCGGCTGCCGTGACCACAGCGCTTGCGAACAGCCTGGTCAACTTGCGCAAGGTACGTACTCCTTGTCGATCCGGCAGCCGGCGTGTCCGATTGCCCGGAAAACACGGTAGGAGTCTCTGACCATCCGTCATGGCGGCGCAAAGTATGACCCCTCCCGTCCCATGGCGCTGACCTGGGATTTGAGACGGGCTTCGGGAACCAAGTGGAGACGTCACAACCCCGCGACACCGCCCCCGCGTCGCGTGCTGACCACTGAATACGGTGGAGGGGCTCGATCGAATGAGAGGACGCGAAGACGTGGATGTGTACGAGGCCGTGGACAGTCGCCGGGCCGTGCGGGCGTTCAGCGATGAACCGGTGCCCGTGGAGGTGCTTGAACGTGTGCTGACCGCAGCGACGCGGGCTCCGTCCAGCGGCAACCTCCAGCCGTGGCACCTGTATGTCGTGACCGGCGAGCCCCTGGCCGAACTGAAGCGGCGCGCGACCGCCAGGGCACTGGCGGGAGATCCGGGTGACGAGCGGGAGTACCCGATGTACCCGGACGGACTGACCTCTCCCTACCTGTACCGCTTCGCCGCTGCCGCAGCTCAGCGATACGAAGCACTGGGGATCGAACGCGACGACCCCGACCGCCCCCGGAAGATCGCCACCTTGAACTCGGAGGCGTTCGGCGCGCCGGTCGTATTGTTCTGCTACCTCGACCGAACGATGGGCCCCGGCCAGTGGGGCGACGCGGGGATGTACCTGCAGACGGTCATGCTGCTGCTGCGGGCCGAGGGGCTGCACAGCTGCCCTCAGGTGATGTGGACGATGTACCGCAAGACCGTCAGCCAAACCGTAGGAGCAGACGACGACTTCGTGCTGTTCTGCGGCATCTCCGTGGGATTCGAAAAGGAAGGCGTCCCAAGCCTCCGCACCGGCCGCGCCGACATGACGGAAACGGTGAGCTTCATCGGAGCCTGACCACCACCGCCCGAGGGCAGGCTGCTTCCCCCGCGCCGCCGACGAACCTCCGAGCAACGGTTCGAAGTTGGGCCGGTTTCCAGTAGTGGAAACGTGAGCCTCTTGCCGTGCCGTGGGTTGGGTCGGGAACATCATGACGACATCGAGCAATCGAGGGGGCACCGATGAAGCTGACGAAGCTTGTGGGTTCGTGCGACGACGGAGACTGCCCGACCCTGTACCTCACCGACCGGGGCACGCTCGCTGTTCAGGGTGTGCAGGTGACCGAGCACGATCTCCGGATCCCGGCGTACGAGACCCTGGTCGAAATTCCCGTCGAACTCATTCGAAAGGCCGTCCGTGACAACCTCATCTAGGACCCTCGGGGACTGGTTCTCGGCGTTCAACCAGGACGCCTTCCGGCTGGAGACCTTTGACGATTACAGTCGGTCCGGTGGGGTCGCTGCCTATCGCGCCTTCCTTGCCGGTGAAGAGCAGCCGGAGGACTACAAGACCTCCGATTGGGTCGACACCATCTCCGATGCCGTTCAGGCCGGCAAGCGCATGTACCGGGTGCACATCCTCTCGCGTCCGCTCACCGACTACCTCCGGTTCGAACTCGGCTGGGGGTATCACCGGAACATGGCGGCCGGTGAGGAGTTCTTCATCCTCGACACCACCGGACAGAAGAACCCGATCCCGGAGGCGCCGGACTTCTGGCTCTTCGACGACGAGACCATTGCCGCGATGAAGTACGACGGCAACGGAAAGTATCTCGGCGCCGACTTCCTCGACTCCGGCCGGCTGGCCGAGTTCAGGGCATACCGTGACACCGCAATGGCACATGCCGTGCCTTTTGCGGAATGGTGGGCACAGTACGGCGAGTGAACAGAACACAGCTCGGCGCAGCGCTGCGGGAACTCCGGCAGGCTTCCGGTAAGGAAGCAGCCCGCCGCCTTCATGCCCCTGCGCTCCGCCGACGAGCCCACCCCGCCGGCTCCCGATCCGGGAGCCGGCGGGCGGACAACGAAGACCGGCTCCCGTGTTCTGGACGACCACGGATTCTCCTTCTGGGCGGGCCTGCACCTCGGTCCCACGGTCGTCCGCTACGGCAGCACCCTTCACGACCCGGCGGACGGCTCGGTCGCGCAGGTACAGGACCACTCGGTCCTCGTCAGCGGCCCCCGCGACCTCTGGCAGCTGATCGAGGCCGCACACCGGACCTGGCTCGACCACAACCGCCCCCGCCGCGAGTGGTTCACCGCCGAGGCAGGGCCGGAGGAGCAGTTCGTCGGCTACACCGCCACGGACGGCACCTGGATCAGGTGGAGTCTCTGACGTCGGAATCGATATTGACCAGCAGCTCCGGCCCTAGCAACCGGGCGTGGGGGGCTTGGGTACGACCTCGAACGTGCAGCAGTCGACCATGAAGGGGAGGGCCTGCTGCGCGAGTAGGTCGTTGAGCTGGGCGCATAGGACTGTCGGGTCGCTGGAGAGGGGCTGAGAACAGTCGAGGCGGGCTGCGTAGTTGTTGGCCGCGAGGAAGTCGTTGACGTGCTTGCAGATGGCCACTGGATCGACCGTGGCCTGCGTCGTCGACTGGGCTGCTGCGGCGGCGTGCGAGGTGGGGAGGAGGAGCGGGCCGGCAGCGCCGATGAGGAGGGCGGTTGCCACACTGGCGAGGCGGCGGCGTGCGGTTGTCATGGGGCTTCCAGGGGGAGAGGGGATTGGGCGCGGAGTTCGCGCACTGCTCCTCACGAGAGCACCCGGGCATCACGCCTGCCACCAGGCAGGACCCAATGGGGCATTTGACGGCTGCGGGTACTGCACCGGCATGCACTTCAAGGACGCCGTGTACGACGGGGTCACGGACGAGGCGTGGGCGAACGCGGTGGGGTGCCACGACGGCGCGGCTCCGGTGGGGCTCCTCGCGGTGATCGACGCCTTCAACCGGGGGCGGGATCGTCCGGCAGCCCGCCGGTGGCTGGCGGCTCGGCCTTCCCGTTACCCGCCAGTACGCACACCACCCAGCCCGCCCCCGTGGGCTCGTTGCGCAAAAACCGACCGATAAGGTGTTAATCCAACATTCATCCATGCCGCATAGCCTCCGGGGGCTAGCCTCATGCTGAACGCCATCGTCCGACCGGGAGGCGAAACCCCCGTGCAAGGCACTGTGACCACACCAGGCGGCTCCGCGGTGGCCGGAGGTCCGGGCGAGGCCTTCCTCCTCGTCGTCGACGACGAACCGAATATCCGCGAACTGCTCTCCGCCTCCCTGCGGTTCTCCGGTTTCCGCGTCGCCTCCGCCGCGACCGGCACCGAGGCCCTGCGGCTGATCGCCGACGAGCGGCCCGACCTCGTCGTGCTCGACGTCATGCTCCCCGACCTCGACGGGTTCACCGTCGTCGAGAAGCTGCGCGAGCAGACCAGCCGCGGCCGGATCGCCGGCCCCGCCCACGGCCACCCCGGCGACCACCTCCCGGTGCTCTTCCTCACCGCCAAGGACGGCGTCGGCGACAAGGTCCAGGGCCTCGCCGCGGGCGCCGACGACTACGTCACCAAGCCGTTCAGCCTCGAAGAGCTGATCGCCCGGATCCGCGCCATCCTGCGCCGGGCCGGCGGCCCCGCCGAGGACGGCCGGCTGGTCGTCGCCGACCTCAGCCTCGACCCCGTCGCCCACGAGGTCACCCGCGGCGGCATCCCGGTCTCGCTCTCCCCGACCGAGTTCAAGCTGCTGCACTACCTGATGGCCAACGTCGGCCGGGTCGTCTCCAAGTCGCAGATCCTCGACCACGTCTGGGCCTACGACTTCGGCGGCGACCTCTCCATCGTCGAGTCGTACATCTCCTACCTGCGCCGCAAGCTCGACTCCGGCCCCGCCCACGGCCCCAAGCTGATCCACACCGTCCGCGGCATCGGCTACGCGCTGCGCCGGCCCCCGCAGAGCTGACCCGCCCCCGGACATGCTCACGCGCCTCACCTCCCGGCTGTCGCTGCGCGCCCGGCTGCTCGTGCTCGCGCTCGCCCTCGTCACCACCGGGCTCGTGGTCAGCGACACCATCGTGCTCGGCACCGTCCGGGTGCAGCTCGTCGAGCAGATCGACCAGCAGCTCCAGCGCTACGGGCCGCCGATGTCCCGCCGGCCCGTGGCCAGGCTCAGCCCGCCCGACGCCGCGAGCCGGCCCGCCGTGACCGGGCGGCGCGGGCCGACCCTGCCCAGCCAGTACCTGGTGCAGTACCTCTCCTCCGACGGCAAGGTGCAGGGCGTCATGCGCCAGCCCGTCTCCGACGCCGACCCGGCGCCCCAGCTGGCCGGCCTCAACCCCGCCGCCACCGCCCCCGACGTCCCCTTCGACCTGCCCGACCAGCGCGGCCACCGCACCTGGCGGGTGCTCGTCCTGCCGCTCCAGCCGCCCAGGTCGGCCGCCACCACGGCCGGCGCCTACGCCTCGCCGCAGGCCGTCCCGGCCTACCTGATGGTGGCCGTGTCCCGCGAGGACATCGACGCGACCATCGGCAAGCTCCGCACCTCTTTCCTCGCCATCGGCGGCGCCGTGTTCGTCCTCATCGCGGCCCTCGGCTTCTTCGCCGTCCGCACCGGACTGCGCCCGCTGCGGACCATCGAGGCCGGCGCCGCCCGGATCGCCGCCGGCGAACTCTCCCACCGCATGCCCGGACCCTCGCCCCGCACCGAGGTCGGACGGCTGTCCATCGCGCTCAACGGGATGCTCACCCAGATCGAGGCCGCGTTCGCCGCGCGCGCCGAATCCGAGGCCCGCATGCGGCGGTTCATCGCCGACGCCTCGCACGAGCTGCGCACCCCGCTGGCCGGCATCCGCGGCTTCACCGAGCTGTACCGGATGGGCGCGCTGCCCACCGACGAGGACGTGCGGCGCACCATGACCCGGATCGAGAGCGAGGCCGTCCGGATGGGCGCCCTCGTCGAGGACCTCCTGGTGCTCGCCCGGCTCGACGAGGAACGCCCGCTCGACCTCGCCCCGATGGACCTGCGCACCCTCGCCGCCGACGCCCTGCACGACCTCACCGCCCTCGACCCGACCCGCCCGGTCGCCCTCACCGGACCGGCCGGGACGGGCGCCCCCGGCGCGGCCCCCGTCCTCGGCGACGAGGCGCGGCTGCGGCAGGTCGTCACCAACCTGGTCGGCAACGCCGTCAAGCACACCCCGCCCGGCACCCCCGTCCGGATAGGCGTCGGCGGCGGCCCCGACGGCGTCTGCCTCCTGGAGGTCGCCGACGCGGGACCCGGCCTCACCGAGGAACAGGCCCTGCGGGTCTTCGACCGCTTCTACCGCGTCGACGCCTCCCGCAGCCGCCACGACGGCGGCGGCGCCGGCCTCGGCCTCGCCATCGCCACCGCCCTCACCCACGCCCACGGCGGCACCCTCACCCTCCACACCGCCCCCGGCGCCGGCGCCACCTTCCGCGTCGAGCTGCCCACGAACGGTGACCGGGTTTCCTGAGGTTTTTGTCGACTCATCAATTTCTTTACCCGGTTCGATATCGGAATGGAAGGCAAAGATTCCGTGCCCATATGATCGGCTGCCGCCGGGTGGTCAAGAACCGTCCGGCGAACGGACTTTGCTTTCCATTCGTCCCGAAAGGGGTCATATTGAACCTCCGCCGTACGCTGGTCTCGGCCGCCCTCGTCGCCGCCGTGATATCGCCCGCGGCCGTGTTCTCCGCGGCACCCGCCTTCGCGGAGTCGGGTCCGGCGGCGCCGGCCCAGAACGGCGGCGACTCGCTCGCCGCACTGGAGAAGGCCCAGGCCGACACGATCAAGGCCCGCGATGCGGCCTACGTCGTCGCCATCTCCGCGAAGGCCAACTTCGAGACCTTCAAGCGCGACCCGCAGCCCGAGCAGATGTGGGTGCAGCGGGCGAAGGACACGGCGGAGAAGGCGGCCTCGGCGGCAGCCGCCGCCGACAAGGAGGCCGAGGCGGCCGCGCTGGCCTACGGGTCCGCCAAGCCGGAGGAGCTGGACAAGGCCCGGGAGCGGATGCTGGCGGCGGACAAGGCCGCCAACGAGGCGCACGACGCCGACACCAAGGCCAAGGCTGCCGTGACCGCCGCCCAGAAGAAGCTGAACGACCTGCTGGACGCCGAGAGCGCCAAGGTCGCCCAGGCGGAGGCGGACCTGAAGGTGGCGATCAAGGCCGCCGCGGACGCCAACAAGGCGTACGCCGAGGCGAAGGCGGCCGACTACGCGCGCCGCGAGGCCGAGCAGCACAACAAGCCGGCCGACAAGCCGGCCGACAAGCCGGCCGACAAGCCGATCGAGCAGCCCGCCGAGAAGCCGGCGGAGAAGCCGGGGGACAAGCCCGCCGAGCAGCCCGGCACCGTCACCCAGGCGACCGACGCCACCGCGGCGAAGCCGAACTCCTCGACCACGTCGACCACTTCGACGAAGTCGTCGGCGACGTCGACCTCCGCGACCAAGGCCACCACCGGCTCGTCCGCCGAGCTCGCCGAGACGGGCGCCGGCCCGGCCACCCCGTACCTGGCCCTGGGCTCAGGCCTCGCCATCAGCCTCGGCGCCGCGGCCCTCTACGTCTCCCGGCGCAAGACGGTCCGCTCCACCTCCTGACCAACCCCTCCCGGTCTGCCCTACGGTTCCGCATCTTCGGGCTCGAAACTCCCCGATCGGGTGAATATCGGCTGATTCACCCGATCGGCCCTTCGGTCGTATGCGACTGTGCTGCCGTTGCTTGTGCGAGATCGCGCGGGCTCATCACACTGGACGGGAAAGAGGTGTCCCAATGAGCGTGCTCGTCGCCGAGAGGACCGTCGTGAACCTGGACCAGCAGCTGTGGCAGGCGTGGAAGTCCATGGATGTACCCGAGGGCTTCCGAGCGGAGATCATCGAGGGGACGATCACGTTGTCACCCACCGGCAGCAGCCGCCATTTCGATGTCAACAACCGGGTCCTGGAGGACCTGTTCGTTCACCTGCGTGGCAGCGACTGGCGGCCGGGAAACGACTGCAATGTCATTGACGGTCTCAAGGTGCTCATCCCTGACGTGTTCGTCGCCCGGAGGGACTTCGAGGCGATCGACCATCCGGAGGGCAAGGGCCTGCTGGCTTCCGGTGTCACTCTTGTCGTCGAGACCGTCTCCCCCGGGGCCGAGAACCGTCGCCGTGACCACGTTCTCAAACGCCGCGCCTACGCCACAGCGGGCATCCCGGTGTACGTCATCATCGACGACCACGATGACGGGGGCGCCGTCACCGTCCTCACCAACGCCGACACCAAGCGCGGTGCCTACGCCTCCTCGACCCGAGTGCCGTACGGCGAGGAGGCCGTCATCCCCGAGGGCCCGGCCAAGGGGTTCGTCATCGGGCCGGAGATCACCGGGGAGCGGCGTGGCTGAGGCGGGGGCGTCGTTCCGGCGGGACCTGGCCGAATGGCGGGTGGGGCTGGTCGCGTGGCGGCTGCTGGTGTTGCAGGCGGCGCATCCGGTGGTCGGGGCGGGGATGGACGAGCACTCGACGTACCACGCCCATCCGTGGCGGCGGGTGGAGCACACGCTGGGGAGCGGGCGGCGGCTGTTCTACCAGGACGCGGACGCGTTGCGGCGGGAGATCGCGCGGCTGGAGCGGGCGCACAAGCGGATCCGCGGTACGGGCGCGGACGGGCGTGCGTACGACGCGGACGACGCGGCGACCAGGGCGTGGGTGCTGCTGACGCTGTTCGAAGCCGTCGTCGCCATGCGGGAGTTGGGCGGGGACAAGTACACCTCGGCCGAACTCGACGACGCCTACGCCGAGTTCACCGAGGTCGTCGCGGCATTTGGACTTCCGGATGGTGAACTCCCCGCAAGGGCCGCCGACTTGCCCGGCTACTTCACCCGAGTCGCCCGCGAGCGGCTGGAGTTCACCGAGTCGGCGCGCTACCTGCTGTACGACATCCTGCGCGAGGCGCCCCGGCCGCGCGGCTCCGGTTCCTCGGGGACGCGGGCTGGCGGGCCGTGCGCGGCGAGGCCGCCGTCCACGCGGCCTTCGAGGGCTGGTGGGAGCAGCTGCGCGAGAACATGGACGCGAACGGCGACGGCAAGGTGAGCTGCGAGGAGTTCGTGGCCGCCACCATCGCGGGCACCCAGCTCCTCGGCCGCCCGTAGCTCCGGGAGAAGGGCGCCCCACCGGACCCGGGCCGGGGCGCCCTTTTCGTGCTGTCCGCCTCGGCTTGGGTCAGGCGCGTCCAAGCCGTGTCAAGCGCCGGCACGTACAAGATGATCACCGGATCCGCCCGGCCGTTCGTTGTCCCTGCCACCGCCCGCTCCGCAGACTGTGCGCACCGCCCCGCAGTCCTTCGTCCCGGTCAAACCCAACCCCGCGTGTGGATCACTCGTAAGGATGATGGATACTGGCCCTTGTGAACGTGTTCACGTTCACAAGCGGACAAGCTTGCGTGGTTAGGCAGCGGTCTACGGCTATAGATGACGTTTGTTCCGAATGTGCCCAAAAGGGCAGGTTGGAGAGAGGGCGACGTGGAACTGGCAATCGCTCACGAAACCATCGCCAGATGGCAATTCGGCATCACCACCGTCTACCACTTCCTCTTCGTCCCGCTCACCATCAGCCTGGCCGCCATCGTGGCCGGGCTGGAGACCGCCTGGGTGCGGACGAACAAGGAGAAGTACTTCCACGCCACGAAGTTCTGGGGGAAGCTCTTCCTGATCAACATGGCGATGGGGGTGGTCACCGGCATCGTCCAGGAGTTCCAGTTCGGGATGAACTGGTCCGACTACTCCCGGTTCGTGGGGGACGTGTTCGGGGCCCCGCTCGCGATGGAGGCGCTGATCGCCTTCTTCTTCGAGTCCACCTTCATCGGCCTGTGGATCTTCGGCTGGGACAAGCTGCCGAGGAAGCTGCACTGCGCCTGCATGTGGATGGTCGCCCTCGGCACGGTGCTCTCCGCCTACTTCATCCTCGCCGCCAACTCCTGGATGCAGCACCCGGTCGGCTACGCGATCGACAAGGCCACCGGCAAGGCGCAGCTCACCGACATCACCAAGGTGCTGTTCCAGAACACCACCCTGACCGTCGTCGCGCACACCCTGACCGCCGCCTTCCTCACCGGCGCGGCGTTCATCGTCGGCATCGCCTCGTTCCACCTGTGGAAGGCCAAGCGCCGCCCGGAGACCGCCGACCCCAAGAAGACCGCGGCGATGCGCACGTCGCTGCGGCTCGGTCTGGTGCTGGCCGTGGTCTTCGGCGCCGGCACCGCGCTCAGCGGCGACTCGCTCGCCAAGGTCATGTTCGAGCAGCAGCCGATGAAGATGGCCGCCGCCGAGGCGCTGTGGGACACCCAGTCGCCCGCGCCGTTCTCGATCTTCGCGGTCGGTGACGTGAGCAAGGGCCACAACTCGGTCGAGCTGGAGGTCCCGGGGATACTGTCCTTCCTCGCCCACAGCGACTTCAGCTCCTCCGTGCCCGGCATCAACGACACCGCGAACGCCGAGGCCGCCAAGTACGGCGGCGACCCGAAGGACTACATCCCGAGCATCTTCGTCACCTACTGGGGCTTCCGCCTCATGATCGGCTTCGGGATGACCTCCTTCGTGGCCGGCGTGATCGGGCTCTGGACCACCCGCAGGAAGTTCCTCCTGCGCCCCGAGTTCCGCACCGGCGACACCGAGGTGCCGCGGCTGATGCTCACCCCGAAGCGCGAGCTCGGCCCGTTCCTCACCAAGTGGAGCTGGCGGATCGGCATCCTGACCATGGGCTTCCCGCTGATCGCCAACAGCTTCGGCTGGGTGTTCACCGAGATGGGCCGCCAGCCCTGGGCCGTCTTCGGCCTGATGACCACGGCCAGCGCGGTCTCCCCCAACGTGGGCGTCGGCACCCAGATCGGGGCCCTCGCCACCTTCACCACGCTGTACGCGGTCCTCGCCGTCATCGAGGTCCGGCTGCTGGTCAAGTACGCCAAGGCCGGTCCGGTGGTGAGCGAGCAACCCCCGACCGTGGACCCGTCGCTGCGCGGACCGTCCTCGGACGAGGACGCCGACAAGCCGCTCGCGTTCGCCTACTGAGCACCACAGGGGATCTGACATGCAACTCCACGACGTCTGGTTCGTCCTGATCGCCGTCCTGTGGACCGGCTACTTCTTCCTGGAGGGCTTCGACTTCGGGATCGGCGTGCTCACCAAGCCGCTGGCCAGGAACACCGCCGAGCGGCGGGTGCTGATCAACACGATCGGCCCGGTCTGGGACGGCAACGAGGTCTGGCTGCTGACCGCCGGCGGCGCGACCTTCGCGGCCTTCCCCGACTGGTACGCGACGCTGTTCAGCGGCTTCTACATCCCGCTGCTGGCCATCCTGGTCTGCCTGATCGTGCGCGGCGTGGCCTTCGAGTACCGGGCCAAGCGCGACGGCGAGCGCTGGCAGCGGAACTGGGAGGAGGCCATCTTCTGGACCTCGCTGATCCCGGCCTTCCTGTGGGGCGTGGCCTTCGCCAACATCGTGCGCGGCGTGGACATCGACGCGCAGAAGAACTACGTCGGCACGCTCGGGGACCTCCTCAACCCGTACGCGCTCCTCGGCGGCCTCGTGACGCTCGGCCTCTTCACCTTCCACGGCGCGGTGTTCGCCGCGCTGAAGACGGTCGGCGAGATCCGGCTGCGCGCTCGCCGGGCCGCGCTCCGGGCGGGCGTGGTGACGGCGGTGCTGGCCCTGGTCTTCCTGGGCTGGACCCAGGCCGACAGCGGCAACGGCCGGAGCCTGGTGGCCCTGGTGGTCGCGGTGCTGGCCCTGGCCGGCGCGCTGGTGGCCAACCAACTCGGCCGCGAGGGCTGGGCGTTCGTCCTCTCGGGGGCGACCATCGTGGCCGCGGTGGCGATGCTCTTCCTGGCGCTCTTCCCGAACGTCATGCCGTCGACGCTGCACCCCGAGTGGAGCCTGACCGTCACCAACGCCGCGTCGTCGCCGTACACGCTGAAGCTGATGACGATCGTCGCGGCCGTGTTCACCCCGCTCGTGCTGCTCTACCAGGGCTGGACGTACTGGGTGTTCCGCAAGCGCATCGGCGTCCAGCACATCCCGGCCGGACACTGACGTGCGCCCGGTCGACCCCCGGCTCCTCGGGCACGCCCGCACCACCCGGGCCTTCCTCGCCGGATCCGTGCTCCTCGGCGGGGCGGGCGCCGTCCTGGTGGTCGCCCAGGCGAGCCTGCTCGCCGAGGTCGTCGTGCGGGGCTTCCAGCAGAAGGCGACGGCCGGCGAGCTCACCGGCCCGCTGGTGCTGCTCGCCCTGACCGCCGTCGGCCGGGGGCTGGTCGGCTGGCTCACCGAGCTCACCGCGCACCGGTCCGTCGCCCGGGTGAAGTCCACCCTGCGGCGCCGGCTGCTCGACCACGCCACCGCGCTCGGCCCGTCCTACCTGGCGGGCCGGCGCACCGGCGAGCTCACCACCCTCGCCACCCGCGGCATCGACGCGCTCGACGACTACTTCGCCCGCTACCTCCCGCAGCTGGCGCTCGCGGTGGCCGTGCCGGTGATCGTGCTGCTGCGGATCGCCGGGGCCGACGTCACCTCGGCCGCGATCATCGCCGGGACGCTGCCGCTGATCCCGCTGTTCATGGTGCTGATCGGGATGGCCACCCAGTCCCGGATGGACCGGCAGTGGCAGACCCTCGCCCGGCTCTCGCACCACTTCCTCGACGTGGTCGCCGGCCTGCCCACCCTCAAGGTGTTCAACCGGGCCCGGGCCCAGGCCGCCACGATCGCCCGGATCACCGCCGACTACCGCCGGGCCACCCTGCGCACGCTGCGGATCGCGTTCATCTCCTCGTTCGCGCTGGAACTGCTCTCCACGCTGTCGGTCGCCCTGGTCGCGGTCTCCATCGGCTTCCGGCTGGTGGACGGCACGCTCGACCTGGAGACCGGACTGCTGATCCTGATCCTCGCCCCCGAGGTGTACTTCCCGATCCGCCAGGTCGGCGCGCTCTACCACTCCAGCGTCGAGGGCCTGACGGCGGCGGACGAGATCTTCGAGGTGCTGGAGACGCCGCTGCCCGCCGCCGGGACCGTCCCGGCCCCCGCACTCGCCGGCGCGACCGTCACGGCGGACGGCCTGGTCGTCCGGCACCCCGGACGGACGGAACCCGCGCTGGACGGCGCCGCGCTGACACTCCGTCCGGGTGCCACCGTCGCCCTCACCGGACCGAGCGGGGCCGGCAAGTCCACCCTGCTGTCCGTCCTCCTCGGCCTCACCGCGCCGGACGCCGGCACCGTCCGGATCACCGCCGCCGACGGCCGCACCCACGACCTGGCCGACCTCGACCCGGCGAGCTGGCGGCGGCAGATCGCCTGGGTGCCGCAGCACCCGCACCTTTTCGCCGGGACGGTCGCCGAGAACCTGCGCCTGCACCGGCCGGAGGCGAGCGACGACGAGCTGTGGACGGCGCTGCGGTCCGCGCACGCGCTCGACTTCGTGACGGACCTGGACACCGTGCTCGGCGAGGACGGCGCCGGGCTCTCCGCCGGGCAGCGCCAGCGGATCGCGCTCGCCCGCGTGCTGCTCGCCGACGACCGCCCGCTGGTGCTGCTCGACGAGCCGACCGCCAACCTGGACGGCGCCTCCGAGGCGGCCGTCGTGGACGCCGTCCGGGCGCTCGCCGCGGACC
>NZ_JBFBDY010000034.1:0-28389 GCF_040683475.1 Kitasatospora sp. NPDC093558
ACACCTGGCCGAGGCCGCCGCGAGCCGCGGCACCACGACGGAGGCCGGCACGGTCAACGCACCGGGTGGGGCCGCGGTGAAGGAGCGGGGGGGCCCGGGCGCCTGAGGCCGGGCGCGCGACGGCGGGCGGCGGGGGCGGGGCGGTGGGCCGGTCGCTGTCCGGCGGGGGCGGGGTGGGCCGGTGGTGCGGTCCGCCGCGGGCGGCGAGGCGGCCGCGCACGTTGTCGGCGGCGAGGACGTCGGCCCAGCGCTCGGGGTACTCGGAGGGCACGTCGACGTCCTCGCCGTCCTCCTCGCCCCATTCCTCCTCGGCGCCCTCGGCGAGGCCGAGTTCGCGGGCGCGGCGGGCGCGTTCGGTGGCGCGCCGGACGGCGACCTCGCGGACCATGGCCGCGGCGGCGGCCTCGTGGGCGCGCTCGTTCTCGGCGCGGGCGTCGGCGGTCTCCAGGGTGGGCCAGCGGCGGTCTATGGCGGCGTTCATGGCGGCGCCGATGAGGACGGCGAGCGCCACGACGAAGATCCACAGCAGGACGGCGACGGGCGCGGCCAGCGAGCCGTACACGGAGCCGCCCTCGACGGAGCTGACGAGGTAGAGGCGCAGGGCGACGCTGCAGAAGACGAGGACGACGAGGGCGACGAGCGCGCCGGGGATGTCCTCGCGCCAGGGCGTGGAGACGGGCACGGCGAGGTGGTACAGCGTCGTCAGGGAGACGATCAGCAGGACGATGGAGACGGGCCAGTACGCCGCTCCGACGAGCCCGGCGATGCCCGGCAGGGCGTTCTCGACGAGTCCGGGGCCGGCCATCAGCAGGGGCAGCACGAGGGAGCCGATGACGAGGGCGCCGAGGTAGAGGCCGAGGGACATCAGGCGGGTCTTGACGATGCCGCGTTTGCCGTCGAGCCCGTACATGACGGTGATGGTGTCGATGAAGATGTAGAGCGCCCTGGAGCCGGACCACAGCGACAGCAGGAAGCCGATGGAGATGAGGTCGGGCCGGGCCTGGCCGAAGACCTGGTCGAGCAGCGGCACGACGACCTCGTTGACGGAGGACTCCGAGAGGACCGTCCCGGAGGCCGAGACGATGTCGTGCTTGAGCCGGGCGATGGTGCCGACGTCGATGAACGTGTCGAGGTAGCCGAGGGTCGCGGCGAGGCCGAGGAGCAGCGGCGGGATCGACAGCAGGGTGAAGAAGGCCGCCTCGGCGGCGAGGCCGGTGACCCGGTACTCGACGCAGGTGTTGGTGGTGTCCCGGACCAGTTCCCACGCCGTGCGGCGCCACGTGGCCTGTTTGGCCGCGCGCCGGGAGCCCTTGCCCCGGCGCCGGGAGGGCCGCTCGGGGTGCGGTCTGCTCGTATCGCCTGCTGCTTGCACAGGGGTAACGGTATCGGGCCGGGCCTCACCGGTTGATCGCAGCGGGGCCCCCGGCGTGCGCCCGCCGGTTTCCGGTCGGACAGCGGCGCGGACGGCGGCACGGACAGCGGAACGGACGGCGGCACGGACGCCGGAACGGACAGCGGCGCGGACGCCGGAACGGACGCCAGCGCGGACGCCGCGCGGACGCCGGGGCGAGCGGCAGGCGCATGATGGACCAGCGGCGGCACGGACGCCCGGGCGAGCGGCGCGAACACGCCGACGTCCCGCATTCCGAAACCCCAGCGTCCACCATGCGGACGTTAGTGGACCGCGAGTCGTGCGCCGTGCGAATCTCTTGCCATGCCTAGCGCCGGAACCACCCTGGTAGGTCGACTCCACGTCGATCTCCTTCGCGTGTCCAGCGCCATCTGTCCGGTGACCTGAGCCCCACCCCGCTGCCACCACCGCACCCCGGCGCCACCAGCCCGCCATCCCCGCCGATGCGGATGCGCACGGCGCCCGCCCGGCCCGGTCACTGCCCTCACGGTCCTGAGAATCAGCAGGTCACAGCAGGTCAGCCCGGTCGAGCCCGCCCAGCGACCCACCCGGCGTCAGAGCCACCTGCCCCGAAGGACTTCACCATGGCCACCTCTCCCGAGACCGTCGAGCCCACGGCCGACAGCGCCGCCGCGCGCCGCCCCGCCGCGGCCCGCAAGGTGACCCGCCACCGCGGGGAGGGCCAGTGGGGCATGGGCCACTACACCCCGCTGAACGCCAACGAGCAGTTCAAGAAGGACGACGACGGTCTCAATGTGCGGACACGCATTGAGACGATCTACGCGCACCGCGGCTTCGACTCGATCGACCCCGCCGACCTGCGCGGCCGGATGCGCTGGTGGGGCCTGTACACCCAGCGCAAGGAGGGCATCGACGGCGGCAAGACCGCGATCCTGGAGCCGCACGAGCTCGACGCCGAGTACTTCATGCTGCGCGTGCGCGTCGACGGCGGCCGGCTGACCGTCGCCCAGCTGCGCGCGATCGCCGAGGTCTCCGAGCAGTACGGCCGCAACACCGCCGACCTGACCGACCGCCAGAACGTCCAGTACCACTGGATCCGGATCGAGGACGTCCCGGCGATCTGGCAGAAGCTGGAGGCCGTCGGCCTGTCCACCACCGAGGCCTGCGGCGACACCCCGCGCGTCATCCTCGGCTCCCCGGTGGCCGGCGTCGCCGAGAACGAGATCATCGACGGCACCCCCGCCATCGAGGAGATCCAGCGCCGCTTCATCGGCAACCCGGACTTCTCCAACCTGCCGCGCAAGTTCAAGTCCGCGGTCTCCGGCTCCCCGCTGCTCGACGTCGCGCACGAGATCAACGACATCGCCTTCGTCGGCGTCGTCCACCCCGAGCACGGTCCCGGCTTCGACCTGTGGGTCGGCGGCGGCCTGTCCACCAACCCGCGGCTCGGCGTGCGCCTCGGTGCGTGGGTCCCGCTGGAGGACGTGGCCGACGTCTACGGCGGCGTCATCGGCATCTTCCGCGACTACGGCTACCGCCGCCTGCGCAACCGCGCCCGCCTGAAGTTCCTCGTCGCCGACTGGGGCGCGGAGAAGTTCCGCCGGGTGCTGGAGGACGAGTACCTGAAGCGCCCGCTGACCGACGGCCCCGCGCCCGCCGAGCCGGTCGGCCGCTGGCGCGACCACGTCGGCGTCCACAAGCAGAAGGACGGCCGGTTCTACGTCGGCTTCGCCCCGCGCGTCGGCCGGGTGGACGGCAAGCTGCTCGGCCAGATCGCCGACCTCGCCGAGGCCCACGGCAGCGACCGGGTGCGCACCACCGCCGAGCAGAAGATGCTGATCCTCGACATCGCCGAGGACCGCGTCGAATCGCTGGTGGCCGGCCTGGAGGCGCTCGACCTTCGGGTCACGCCGTCGCCGTTCCGCCGCGGCACGATGGCCTGCACCGGCATCGAGTACTGCAAGCTCGCGATCGTCGAGACCAAGGAGCGCGGGCGCACCCTGATCGACGAGCTCGAGGAGCGCCTGCCGCAGTTCGCCGAGCCGCTGACCATCAACATCAACGGCTGCCCGAACGCCTGCGCCCGCATCCAGGTCGCCGACATCGGCCTCAAGGGCCAGCTGGTCACCGACGAGCACGGCGACCAGGTCGAGGGCTACCAGGTGCACCTGGGCGGCGCGCTGGGCCTGGAGGCCGGCTTCGGCCGCAAGGTCCGCGGCCTCAAGGTCACCAGCGCGGGCCTGCCCGACTACGTCGAGCGCCTCCTGACCCGCTACCAGGCCGACCGCACCGAGGGCGAGCGCTTCGCCCAGTGGGCGGCCCGCGCCACCGAGGAGCAGCTGTCGTGAGCGAGCGAACCAATTCAGTGGGGCGTTGTGAGCGAAGCGAACGCCGAGCGAAGCGAGGTGGGCAATGAGTGAGCGTGCCGCACCCTTTTTCTGCCCCTACTGCGGGGACGAGGACCTGCGTCCCTCCGAGGCCGGGCACGGCGCCTGGGAATGCCATGGCTGCCGCCGGGCCTTCCAGTTGAAGTTCCTCGGCCTGCTGTCTCCGGCCGCCGCGGGGAGACCGGCCGCCGCGGGGAGACCGACCGAAGGGGGAGACGCAGTTGACCAGCGCAACGACTGACTACGAGGCGCTCGCGACCGCCGCCGGCCGCGACCTGGAGGAGGCGACCCCGCAGGAGATCCTGCGCTGGGCCGCCGACACCTTCGGCAAGCGGTTCTGCGTCACCTCCTCCATGGAGGACGCGGTCGTCGCCCACCTCGCCTCCTCGGTGTTCCCCGGCGTGGACGTGGTGTTCCTGGACACCGGCTACCACTTCGCCGAGACCATCGGCACCCGGGACGCGGTCGCCGCGACGATGCCGGTCAACGTCATCACGCTCACGCCGCTGCGCACCGTCGCCGAGCAGGACGCCGAGTACGGGCCGAACCTGCACGACCGCGACCCGGACCTGTGCTGCGCGCTGCGCAAGGTCGAGCCGCTGAACCGCGGCCTCGGCGCGTACGACGCCTGGGCGACGGGCCTGCGCCGCGACGAGTCGCCGACCCGGGCGAACACCCCGGTGGTGTCGTGGGACCCGAAGCGCCGCAAGGTCAAGCTCGCCCCGATCGCCCGGTGGACGCAGGAGGACGTGGACGCCTACGTCGCCGCGAACGGGGTACTGCTCAACCCGCTGCTGTGGGAGGGCTACACCTCGATCGGCTGCTCGCCGCTGTCCTGCACCCGCAAGCCCGCCGAGGGCGAGGACGCCCGGGCCGGCCGCTGGTCCGGCTCCGGCAAGACCGAGTGCGGCATCCACCTCTGAACCGAACGACCGTCAACCGACCCGAAGGACTCAAACCGTGACGACAGCCGACACCTTGGCCGCCAACGGAGCCGCAGAGGCGGCCCGCGCGGCCGCCCCCTGCGAGCGCGGCGCCACCGTGTGGCTGACCGGGCTGCCGAGCGCGGGCAAGACCACCCTCGCCTTCGCCCTGGCCGAGCGGCTGCGCGCCGAGGGCCACAAGGTCGAGGTCCTGGACGGCGACGAGATCCGCGAGTTCCTCTCCAAGGGCCTCGGCTTCTCCCGCGAGGACCGGCACACCAACGTCACCCGGATCGGCTTCGTCGCCGAGAAGCTCGCCGCCAACGGCGTCAAGGTGCTCGCCCCGGTGATCGCCCCGTTCGCCGACGCGCGCGCCGCCGTCCGCGAGCGCCACGCCGCCGCCGGCACCGAGTTCCTGGAGATCCACGTCGCCACCCCGGTCGAGCTGTGCGCCGAACGCGACGTCAAGGGCCTGTACGCCAAGCAGGCCGCCGGGCAGCTCTCCGGCCTCACCGGCGTCGACGACCCGTACGAGGCCCCGGAGCACCCGGAGCTGCGCCTCCAGACGCAGGGCCGCGCGGTCGCCGAGTCCGCCGCCGAGCTGCACGCCTTCCTCACCGAGAGGGGTCTCGCATGACCACCGTGACCCAGAACGAGGTCCACACCGACGACAACCCCTTCGCGCTGTCCCACCTGGACGCGCTGGAGGCCGAGTCGGTGCACATCTTCCGCGAGGTCGCGGGGGAGTTCGAACGCCCGGTGATCCTCTTCTCCGGCGGCAAGGACTCCATCGTCATGCTGCACCTGGCGCTCAAGGCGTTCCGCCCCGCCGCCATCCCCTTCTCGCTCCTGCACGTCGACACCGGGCACAACTTCCCCGAGGTCATCGCCTACCGCGACCGCGTCGTCGCCGAGCACAACCTGCGCCTGCACGTCGCCCACGTCCAGGACTTCATCGACCGCGGCGTCCTGCGCGAGCGCCCCGACGGCACCCGCAACCCGCTGCAGACCGTCCCGCTGCTCGACGCGATCGAGACCAACCGCTTCGACGCCGTCTTCGGCGGCGGGCGCCGCGACGAGGAGAAGGCCCGCGCCAAGGAGCGCGTCTTCTCCCTGCGCGACGAGTTCGGCGCCTGGGACCCCCGCCGCCAGCGCCCCGAGCTGTGGTCGCTCTACAACGGCCGGCACGCCGTCGGCGAGCACGTGCGCGTCTTCCCGCTCTCCAACTGGACCGAGCTCGACGTGTGGCAGTACATCGAGCGCGAGGGCATCGACCTGCCGGAGATCTACTACGCCCACGAGCGCGACGTCTTCGCCCGCAGTGGCATGTGGCTCACCGCCGGCGAGTGGGGCGGGCCCCGCGAGGACGAGCCCGTCCAGCGGCGCCTGATCCGCTACCGCACCGTCGGCGACATGTCCTGCACCGGCGCCGTCGACTCCGACGCCACCACGATCGAGGCCGTGATCGCCGAGATCGCCGCCAGCCGCCTCACCGAGCGCGGCGCGACGCGGGCCGACGACAAGCTGTCCGAGGCCGCGATGGAAGACCGCAAGCGCGAGGGGTACTTCTAGCCATGACCAGCACTACCCAAGAAGCCACCGCCACGTCGCTGCTGCGCTTCGCCACCGCCGGCTCCGTCGACGACGGCAAGTCCACCCTCGTCGGCCGCCTCCTGCACGACTCCAAGTCCGTGCTCGCCGACCAGCTGGAGGCCGTCGAGCGCGTCTCGCTCGGCCGCGGGCAGGCCGCGCCCGACCTCGCGCTGCTCACCGACGGCCTGCGCGCCGAGCGCGAGCAGGGCATCACCATCGACGTCGCCTACCGCTACTTCGCCACCCCCCGGCGCCGGTTCATCCTCGCCGACACCCCGGGCCACGTGCAGTACACGCGGAACATGGTCACCGGCGCGTCCACCGCCGAGCTCGCCGTCGTCCTCGTCGACGCCCGCAACGGCGTCGTCGAGCAGACCCGCCGGCACGCCGCCGTCGCCGCCCTGCTGCGCGTGCCGCACGTCGTCCTCGCGGTCAACAAGATGGACCTCGTCGACTACGCCGAGCCCGTCTTCGCCGCCATCGCCGCCGAGTTCACCGCCTACGCGGCCTCCCTCGGCGTCAAGGACGTCCTCGCCGTGCCGATCTCGGCCCTCGCCGGCGACAACGTCGTCGAGCCGTCCGCCCACATGGACTGGTACGGCGGCCCGACCCTGCTGGAGCACCTGGAGACCGTCCCGGTCGGCAGCGACCCGAGCGCCGAGCCCGCCCGCTTCCCCGTCCAGTACGTCATCCGCCCGCAGACCGAGGAGCACCCCGACTACCGCGGCTACGCCGGCCAGCTCGCCTCCGGCGTGCTGCGCGTCGGCGACGCCGTCACCGTGCTGCCCTCCGGCCACACCACCACCGTCGCCGGCATCGACGCGCTCGGCGAGGAGACGGACATCGCCTGGGCCCCCCAGTCGGTCACCGTCCGCCTCGCCGACGACATCGACATCTCCCGCGGCGACCTCATCGCCGCGGGCCCGGCCCCCGTCCCCACCAAGGACATCGAGGCCACCGTCAGCCACCTCAACGAGCGCCCGCTGCGCGCCGGGGACAAGGTGCTGCTCAAGCACACCACCCGCACCGTCCGCGCGCTCGTCAAGGAGATCTCCTACCGGATCGACATCGACACGCTCGAACAGCGTTCCGGCGCCGACGGCCTGAACGTCAACGACATCGGCCACGTGGTGCTGCGCACCGCCGAGCCGCTGGCGCTCGACACCTACTCCGACAACCGCCGCACCGGATCGTTCCTGCTGATCGACCCGGCCGACGGCACCACCCTCACCGCCGGCATGGCGGGCGAGGCCTTCGACACCGTACGCGCCACGGAAGCCGCAGAGGAGGACTGGGTCTGATGCCCAGCGAGGCGTTCTCGGGCATGGACAAGGAAGGCGGCCGCATCGGCAGCGGCGTCCTCGGCAGCGGCCAGGGCGGACTGACCCGATGTGTGGGCCGACAGCGCTGAATTGCGATCCTCGGCCGCCCGGAGAGGCGACCGCCACGTCCACCCGAGACCGCTTCCTGACGGTCCGTCACCTACAGGACTCATCATGGCCCAGAACCCGACGTTCCTGCATACCCTGACACGCCCCAACGCCGCCCGGATCAGACGCGCCGCCGCGGCCGCCGTCGCCGGCCTGAGCGCCATCGCCCTGCTGTCGGCCTGCGGCTACGGCTCCAAGGCCGAGGGCACGTCCTCCGCCGGCTCCGCCAACTCGGCCGCCGCCTCCGGCGGTTCGGCCTCCGGCGGCAAGCTCTCCGCCGACACGGTCAAGATCGGCTACTTCGCCAACCTGACCCACGGCACCGCCCTGGTCGGCCTCCAGGAGGGCCTCTTCCAGAAGGAGCTCGGCGCCACCCAGATCAAGACCCAGGTCTTCAACGCGGGCCCGGCCGAGATCGAGGCGCTCAACGCCGGCTCCATCGACATCGGCTGGATCGGCCCCTCCCCCGCGATCAACGGCTACACCAAGTCCGACGGCAAGTCGCTGAGGATCATCGGCGGTTCGGCCTCCGGCGGGGTCAAGCTGGTCGTCAACCCGGACAAGGTCTCCTCCCTCGACGACCTCAAGGGCAAGAAGATCGCCACCCCGCAGCTGGGCAACACCCAGGACGTGGCGCTGCTCAACTACCTGGCCGGCAAGGGCTACAAGGTCGACCCGAGCTCCGGCGCCGGGGACGTCTCGGTGGTGCGCACCGACAACAAGGTCACCCCCGACGCCTACAAGCAGGGCTCCATCGACGGCGCCTGGGTGCCCGAGCCCACCGCCTCCAAGCTGGTCACGCTCGGCGCGAAGGTCCTGCTCAACGAGAAGGACGTCTGGCCGGACAAGAAGTTCGTGATCACCAACATCATCGTCTCGCAGAAGTTCCTCAAGGAGCACCCGGACGTGGTGGAGGCCGTGCTGCGCGGCTCGGTGAACGCCAACGCCTTCATCAAGGCCAACCCGGACAAGGCCAAGGCCGACGCCAACGAGGCCATCAAGAAGGACTCCGGCAACGCGCTGGAGCCGGCGATCCTCGACCCGGCCTGGGCGGACATCGACTTCCTGGACGACCCGCTGGCCGGCACCCTGCAGGCCGAGGCCGACCACGCGGTGACCGCCGGGCTGCTCAAGAAGCCCAGCCTGAACGGGATCTACGACCTCAGCCTGCTGAACAAGGTGCTCGCGGCCAAGGGCCAGGCCCCCGTGGCGGACGCCGGACTCGGCACCAAGTAGCGCCGCAGCCCCCGAAGTTCCGCGGTCCGGACCCCCGCCCGCCCGGTCGATCCCCGATCGATGCCCACCGGAGGGCGGGGCCGGACCCCGGCTCCAAGCCCCTTGCCCCAGCCAGACCACTCACGCAGGAGGTGCCCGGATGACCTCGGCACTGACCACCTCGGCGGACGCCCCCGCCGCCGGCGCCGCGCCCGCGCCCGCCGTCCGGATCTCGCACGTGCACAAGTCCTTCGGCCGCCCCGGCGCGCAGACCCACGTCCTGGACGACATCACCCTCGACGTGGCGCCCGGCGAGTTCGTCACGCTGCTCGGCGCCTCGGGCTGCGGCAAGTCGACCCTGCTCAACCTCGTCGCCGGCCTCGACAAGCCCACCCGCGGCAGCATCGAGGTGCCCGGCGCCCGGCCGGCGCTGATGTTCCAGGAGCACGCGCTGTTCCCCTGGCTCACCGCCGGGCGCAACATCGAACTCGCCCTCAAGCTCGCCGGCGTCCCCCGCCCCGAGCGGCGCGCCGAGGCCGAGCGGCTCCTCGAACTCGTGCGCCTGCGCGGCTCCTACGGCAAGCGCGTGCACGAGCTGTCCGGCGGCATGCGCCAGCGCGTGGCGATGGCCCGCGCCCTCGCCCAGGGCAGCAAGGTGCTGCTGATGGACGAGCCGTTCGCCGCGCTCGACGCCATCACCCGCGACGTCCTGCACGACGAGATCACCCGGATCTGGGCCGAGCGGCAGCTGTCCGTCCTGTTCGTCACCCACAACGTGCGCGAGGCCGTCCGCCTCGCCCAGCGCGTCGTGCTGCTCTCCTCCCGCCCCGGCCGCATCGCCCGCGAGTGGCACATCGACCTGCCGCAGCCGCGGCGCATCGAGTCCGCCGGCGTCGCCGACCTGTCCATCGAGATCACCGAAGAACTGCGTGGGGAGATCCGTCGCCATGGCCAGCACTGACACCGCCCCCCTCCGGGAACAGACCCCGGCCGACACCGCCGACGTCGGCGCCGGCCTCGACGCGCTCGACGCCGTCTCCGCCCAGCGCAGCTCGCTCGGCGAGGTGCTGCGGCAGAAGGCGCTGCCGCCGCTGCTTGGCGTCCTCGTCGTGCTCGCGCTGTGGCAGGGCGCGTACAGCCTGCACCTCACCTCGTCCTACAAGCTGCCCAGCCCGCTGGACGTGTGGCACTCCGCGCAGGACCTCTGGTACCAGGGCACGCTGTTCTCGATCATCTGGACGAGCGTGTGGCGCGGCCTGTCCGGCTTCCTGCTCGCCGTCGTCATCGGCACCCCGGTCGGCCTGGTCGTCGCCCGCGTCAAGCCGGTGCGCACCGCGATCGGCCCGGTGCTGCAGGGCCTGCAGTCGCTGCCGTCGGTCGCGTGGGTGCCGGCCGCGGTGATCTGGCTCGGCATCAACGACTCGATGATGTACGCCGTCATCCTGCTCGGCGCCGTGCCCTCCATCGCCAACGGCCTCGTCGCCGGGATCGACCAGGTGCCGCCGCTGTTCCTGCGCGCCGGGCGCACCATCGGCGCCACCGGCCTCACCGGCGCCCGGCACGTGCTGCTGCCCGCCGCGCTGCCCGGGTACCTGGCCGGGCTCAAGCAGGGCTGGGCGTTCTCCTGGCGCTCGCTGATGGCCGCCGAGCTCGTCGCCTCCTCCCCCGACCTGGGCCTGGGCCTGGGCCGGTACCTGGAGAACCAGCGCGAGTTCTCCGACATGGCCGGGGTGCTGCTCGGCATCCTCCTGATCCTGTTCGTCGGCATCGCCATCGAGCTGCTCGTGTTCACCCCGGTCGAGCGCCGGGTGCTGCGCAACCGCGGCCTGCTGGCCGCCGCGAAGTAGGGACGCACCGCATGACCGCCCTCCTCCTGATCGCCCACGGCAGCCGCGACCCGCGGCACGCCGCGACGGTGGCCGCCCTCGTCGAGCGGGTGCGGGCGCAGCGCCCCGGGCTCGACGTCGCGACGGCGTACCTGGACCACTGCGCGCCGCGGATCCCGCAGGTGGTCGGGCGGCTGGGGGCGGCGGTGGCGGTGCCGCTCCTGCTGAACCGGGCGTTCCACGCCAAGCACGACATCCCGGCGGCCCTGCGCGCGGCGGGCGCGGGCCTGCCGGCGGCGGACGTCCTCGGGCCGTCGCCGCTGCTGCTCGCCGCGCTCGACCGGCGGCTGGCGGAGGCGGGCCTGGACGTGTCGTCGGCGGCCGTGCGGGCCCGTACGGGCGTGGTGCTCGCGGCGGCGGGCTCCTCCGACCCGTCGGCCGGCGCCGCCACCCGGGCGGTCGCCGCCGAGTGGCGGCGCACCCGCGGCTGGGCCGCCGTCGAGGTCGCGTACGCGGCCGGGACGGGCCCGCGCGTGCCCGAGGCCCTGGCCGCCGTCCGGAGGTCGGGCGCCCGGCAGACCGCCGTGTCCCCCTACCTGCTGGCCCCCGGCCGCCTCCCCGACCGCATCACGGAAGCGGCAGCGGAGGCCGACACCCTGGCCACCGTCCTGGGCGCAGCCCCCGAACTGGCGACCCTCCTGCTGGACCGCTACGACGAGGCGCTGGCGGCCGGCCTGGCAGCTCCGGCCCTCACCGCCTGAGCCTGCGCCCGCGGCTCAGGCGTGGTCCAGAACGCTGTGCTCGCGGAGATCAGCGGTGTGCCGCGCCACCGTGCGGTAGTCCGCATCGTCATGGAGAACCGTGAGCCCGTGATGTGCGGCCGTCGCCGCGATCATCAGGTCGACCGCCGAGGCACTGCGGTGGTGCCCGGCGAGGGCCATCCGCCGCTGCACGGTGTCAATCCAACGTCCCGCGCCCTTCGGAACCGACACATCCGGGTAGAGGTGGGCGAACATCTCGGAGATCTCGTCGTACTCCTGGCCGTTGCGTGCGCTGTAGAGGAACTCGGCACGCTGCGGATAGCACGACGCGATCGACCCCGCGTCGATCGCGTCGTACCAGGCGGCCTGTAACTTCGGTTCGCGAAGGAGCCGGAACAGTGCCGAGGTGTCGAGGAGATAGATCACCGAGCGTCCTTCTCGGCCTGGTGCAGCCGCTCGGCGTGCTCGACGGCTCCCCAGTGTCGGGCCCGCTCGAAGTGCATGGCGATACGAGCCGCGCGCTCCTGCTGCTCGGCGTAGAAGCGCAGAGCCAGGTTGACCGCGTCCTTCTTGGTCCGTACCCCGGCAAGGGCCATCGCGCGTGCCAGTGCGTCTTCATCGATGTCGATCTGCGTCACGGACATCCGGCACCTCCGTCGGCCGATGTTGGTGATGTCCATAGCATTGTATCGCTCCAACATCGATCGACGCAGGAAGTAGAGGCCTCAGAGCCTCCGCAGGGTGAAGGTGTCCGCCGGGTGGCCGGTGATGGCGTCGGCGAGGCCGGCGGAGAGCTGGTAGAGGTGGCCGTCGGGGCCCGGGGTGACGGCGGTGGGGGTGGGGTCGGCGGAGGGGCGGACGGTGACGAGGCGGGCGGTGGTCCAGTGGTCGTCGGAGCGCAGTTCGACCTCCGCGTCGTGGCCGGAGCCGAAGAACGCGTTGGTGACGCCCGCGATGCCGCCGTCCAGGCGGGTGGTCAGGCCGTCGAGGTGGAGCAGCGACGCGGGGTCTCCGCCGGTGAGCTCGATCTGCCGCACCGCCGCCGGGTCGTTCAGCGGCACCTGCCACAGCGTGCCGTCGTCCCACTTGCCGACGACGAGCCGTCCGTCGCGAAGGACGATGCCGTTGAGGCCGTAGCCGCCGGGCCGCGGGGCGAGGCGGTCGTCGCGGACGAGGACGGAGGCGCTGCCGTCGGGGCCGACGCGGTAGACGACCGGGGCGAAGGAGTCGGTGACGTAGGCGGTGCCGTCGGGTCCAACGGCGATGTCGTTGGCGAGGTGGGGGCCGCCGTCGGCGGCGACGGCGGCGAGGTCGACGTAGAAGAGGCGCCGGCCGGTCCGGAGGTCGTAGGCGCCGAGGCCGGCGATCCTGCCGGTGGTGGCGCTGCTGCTGCGTTCGCTCACGCCGTTGTCGAGGTTGGTGACGAGGACGCGGCCACGGGCGGCGTCGACCCGCAGTCCGGCGACCTCCAGCAGTGTGCCGGGGTCGTCGACGAGGGTGCGGACGGAGCCGTCGGTCCGCACCTCGGAGACGGTGCCGTGGCGCAGCGAGCCGACGAGGAAGCGGTGGTGGCCGTGGTCCCAGACGACGCTCTCGGGGACGAGCGTGTCGGCGTGCCCGGTGATGACGGCCGGGGCGCGGCCCCCGTGGGCTGCAGCGGGGACCACGCCGGCGGTGCCGACGAGCAGGACGGTGGCGGCGGCGACCAGGCCACGGCGGAGCTGACGGTGGTTCATCGGGATTCCCTTGGACGTGCGATCCGTTGACGTGATCAAGCCTCGCGCGAGCGTCCGGGGCGCGGCAGTGCGTGGCGATACTGGTAGTCCGACTACCAGTGAAGTACCAGGGAGGGCGGGGGACATGAGCGAGGCCCAGGAGCGCCGGGCGGAGCTGGCGGGCTTTCTGCGCAGCCGGCGGGCCCGGCTGGCGCCGCAGGACGTCGGGCTGGCGCCGGGGGTGCGGCGGCGGACGCCGGGGCTGCGGCGGGAGGAGCTGGCGCTGCTGGCCGGGGTGGGGGTGACGTGGTACACGTGGCTTGAGCAGGGGCGGGCGATCAATCCGTCGCCGGAGGTGCTGGGGAGCCTGGCGCGGACGCTGCGGCTGGACCGGGCGGAGACGGCGTACCTGTTCCGGCTGGCGGGCAGTGCGCCGCTGGACGGCGAGGTGGAGGTGCCCGCGGAGGTGCCGGTGGCGCTGTTGCGGCTGATGCACGCGCAGTGGCCGGCGCCGGCGTTCCTGATGGACGTCAACTGGGACGTGCGGGCGTGGAATCCGGGGGCGGACGCGCTGTTCGCGCTGTCGTCGGGGCCGCCGGAGCGGTGCAACCTGGCGTGGGTAGTGTTCGGGAACGCCGTGCACCGGGCGCGGGTGGTGGACTGGGAGGTCCACGCGCGGCGTTTCCTGGCGCAGTTGCGCTCGGCGTACGCGGAGCGGGGCGGTGAGGCGACGGCGGCGGGGCGGCGGCTGGCGCGGCTGATCGCGCAGGTGCGGGAGTCGTACCCGGAGACGGTGCGCTGGCTGGACGAGCACCGGGTGGAGGAGCGCGGCGGGGCCCGGAAGGTGCTGTGGCACGAGGAGTTGGGCGCGCTGCGGATCGACCAGCACGTGCTGCAGGTGCCCGGCGGGCTGCAGTTGGTGGTCCTGTCGCCGCAGGACGCGGAGACGGACGAGCGGCTGCGGCTGCTGGCGCCGGTGGCGGCCACAGCCTGACGACAGCCGGAACGGCGAAGGGCGCCCCTCGGAATCCCGGGGGGCGCCCTTTCACGCGCGCGTGCGTCAGTCGAACTTGCGGCGCTGGCGGCCCGTCCCGTAGTTGGAGCCGGACTTGGCGCCGCTGCCCGGCTTGGCACGGCCGGCGGAGCGGCCGATGAAGCCGGCCGCCTGGGGGCGCTCGCCCTGGGCGGCGGTGCCCGCGCCCATGCGCTGCTTGGGGCGGGGGCGGCGCGGGTTGCCGTTCATGTCGACGTCGGTGGGCAGCCCCGAGCGCTTGCCGGGGCGGCGGCGCGGGGCGCCCTTGCCCTCGGCCTTGGGCTTGGCGTCGGCCGCCTCGGCGGCGGGCACCGGGACGGCGAGGGTGACCGCGACGCCGCTCGGGGTGCGGGCGCCGGTGATCTTGGCGAGGTCGGCGTCGCCGGGGCGGACCTTGGTGACGGTCGGGCGGATGCCGGCGACCGTCATCAGCCGGTTGACCTCGCGGCGCTGCTCGGGCAGGACGAGGGTGACGACCGTCCCGGACTCGCCGGCCCGGGCGGTGCGCCCGCCGCGGTGCAGGTAGTCCTTGTGGTCGACCGGCGGGTCGACGTTGACGACGAGGTCGAGGCCGTCGATGTGGATGCCGCGGGCGGCGACGTTGGTGGCGATCAGCGCGGTGACGTGACCGTCGCGGAACTGGTCGAGGACGCGGTTGCGCTGCGGCTGGGACTTGCCGCCGTGCAGGGCCGCGGCCTTGACGCCGTTGGCGAGCAGCTGCTTGGCGAGCCGGTCGGCGCCGTGCTTGGTGTGCACGAACATGATCAGGCGCCCGTCGCGGGAGGCGATGTGGGCGGTGGTGGACGCCTTGTCGGCCGGGTCGAGCTGCAGGACGTGGTGGTCCATGGTGCTGACCGCGCCGGCCGAGGGGTCGACGGAGTGGGTGACCGGGTCGCTGAGGAAGCGCTTGACCAGGCGGTCGACGTTGCGGTCGAGGGTGGCGGAGAACAGCATCCGCTGCCCGCCCTCGGCGACCTGCTCCAGCAGCTTGGTGACCTGCGGCAGGAAGCCCATGTCGGCCATCTGGTCGGCCTCGTCGAGGACGGTGATCGCGACGTCGGAGAGGTTGATGTCACCGCGGCCGATCAGGTCGTCGAGCCGGCCGGGGGTCGCAACGAGGACCTCGGTGCCGCGGCGGACGGCGTTGGCCTGGCGGCCGATCGACATGCCGCCGACGACGGTGGTGATCCGCAGGTTGACGGCGGTGGCGTAGGGGGTGAGCGCCTCGGTGACCTGCTGGGCGAGCTCGCGGGTGGGCACCAGCACGAGCGCGAGCGGGTGCCGGGCGTCCGCGCGGCGCCCGGCGGTGCGGGCGAGCAGCGGCAGGCCGAAGGCGAGGGTCTTGCCGGAGCCGGTGCGGCCGCGGCCGAGCACGTCACGTCCGGCAATCGAGTCGGGCAGCGTGGCGCCCTGGATCGGGAACGGCTCGGTGACGCCCTCGCGGGCGAGCGCGGCCAGGATCGACTTGGGCAGGTCGAGCTCGGCGAAGGTGGCCGCCGGGGGCCGCGACGGGGTGCCCTGGACGACGGTGAAGTCGGCGGGCGCGGCGGCGGTGGCGCGGGAGGTCTTGGGGGCGCGGGATCCGGCGGTGCGGGATCCGGCGGCGGGGCCGGCGCCGTTACGGCTGCGCGGCTTGCGCGAGCGCGGGGCGCCCTCGCCGCGGGTGCCCTCGGTGCGGGCGGCGTCGGTGCGGGCGGCGCGGTCGCGCGGCGTGCGGGCAGGGGTGGTCATCGGTTCTCCGTCCGTCGGTCGGCGGCAGCCCGCGGTGCGGGCTGGTCGGCCGTCGGTGGGAGGTCCGCCGCCCCGGCCGTATGGCGGCTGTACCGCCGTGCGGCGGCATGCGCGAGGGCCCGCACCGAGCGGTGCGGGCCCCCGCTACGCGAGATCGCGAGTCAGCTCGGGGGCTGGACTCAGATGACGCGGATGTTCTCGGCCTGCGGGCCCTTCTGGCCCTGGGTCACGTCGAACTCGACCTGCTGGCCCTCGACGAGCTCACGGAAGCCCTGAGCAACGATGTTCGAGTAGTGGGCGAACACGTCCGGGCCGCCCTCGGCCTGCTCGATGAAGCCGAAGCCCTTCTCGCTGTTGAACCACTTCACGGTGCCGGTAGCCATAACCGTCTCCTCTAAAACTGGGGCATCAGGGATCCACACCGCGTGAACCCCTAAGTAGCCGCGATCCCCATCCGGAGACTGAAACACCGGACAAAACAAATGCGCCTGTTGGTTGGGACCAGCAGGCGCACACAAGCGTTCATGGGAACCAAAACTGCAACTGATTCGACTGTAGCACGGAGACACCCCGATTGACCGGGGGATTTTGTGCCCTGGAGATCACGTTTGCGGGCCCGGGGAAACGGGCAGGCGGCGCCCCGCCGAAGCGGGACGCCGCCTGTGGACCGCCGGGGGCGGACCGCCGGGACCGATCCCGGTGGGCCGGATCACCCGGCCGGAGGAGCGGGCCGGCTCAGCGCCGCCCGGCCGGCTCCGGCACGCCGTGCGCACCCTGGGCCGGCACCGGGGCGCCGCCGTGGCCGCCGCCGTCCCCGTGGCCCGGCCACCAGGCGCGGTGGCCCAGCAGCGCGGTGAGCGCGGGGGTGAAGAACATCGCCATCACGAAGGCCGCGATGATGATGCCGATGGCGATCGAGAAGCCCATCTCGCTCATCATCGTGTTGCCGGCCAGCAGCATGGTGCCGAAGGTGGCGGCCAGGATGAAACCGGCCGCGGCCACCGTCGGACCGCCGTGGCGGATGGCCTGGCTCGCCGCCTCGCGGGGGTCGCGGCCCTCGCGCGCCTCCTCGCGCAGACGGGCGATCATCAGGATGTTGTAGTCGGTGCCGATCGCGACCACGAACAGGTAGATCAGGATCGGCAGCATGAACATCAGACCGGCCTCGCCCTTGATGTTCTGGAACACCAGGGTGGTGGCGCCCAGGGTGGCACCGAAGCCGAGGCCGACCGAGGCCATCAGGTACCAGGGGGCGACCACGCTGCGCAGCAGCAGGCCGAGGATGATCATGATCAGCACCGCGGCGATCGGGAAGACCAGGCTGTAGTCGTGCGCCATCGCCGTGTTGATGTCCTTCAGCACGGAGGTGGTGCCGGAGACGTAGGCCTTGGTACCGGCGGGCGCCTGGTCGTGGGCGACGGTGCGGACCCTGCCGATGGTGTCGATGGCCTTGTTGGTGGTCGACTCGTCCTTCAGCACGACGGTGACGTCGACGGTCGTGCCGTCCTTGCTGATGCCGCGCTCCGGGCTCGGCATCGCGGCGCCGGCCACGCCGTCGACCTTGCCGAGGTCGTTCACGTAGCCCTGGAGGCCGGCGAGGTCGATCTTGCCGCCGTTCTCACTGGTGACGAGGATGTGAGCGGGGTCGGCGGCGCCGGCCGAGTAGGCCTTGATCATGGCGTCCTGGACGACCATCGACTCCGCGTCCTTCGGCATGGAGCTGCCGGCCATGTCGAAGGTGCCCTTGTAGCCGAGGGCGGCGAGCGCGAGGCCGACCATCACCAGGCCGGAGACCAGCGCGGCGACGGCCGGGCGGCGGCCCACGCCGCGGCCGATGGCGGCGAAGCGGGCGTTCGAGGGCTCGCGCTGCCAGGCCTTGGAGGGCCAGAACAGGACCTTCTCGGGGATCAGGCAGATGATCGCGGGCACCAGGGTGACCGAAGCGATCGCGGTGACGGCGACGGCGATGGCCAGCGCCGGGCCGAGCGCCTTGAACATGCCGAGGCTGGACAGGACGAGCACGGCGAAGGCGACCACGACGGCGCCGGCGGCGGAGGTGATGGCCTCGCCGACCCGGCCGACCGCGTTGGCCACGGCCTCCTTGCGGTCGTCCCCGGCGCGCAGCCGCTCGCGGTAACGGAACATCAGGAACAGGAAGTAGTCGGTGCCGACGCCGAAGAGCACCACGGTGAGGATCTGCGACATCGAGGTGTCGGCCTTGAGGCCGAACCAGTCGCTCGCGAAGCCGATGAGACCGTTGGCGACCATGGAGTAGACGAGCACCGACACGACCGGCAGCAGCGCGACGAGCGGGCTGCGGAAGATGATCCCGAGCGTGAGCAGGATGATCACGACCGTGCCGAGGCCGATCAGCACGCCGGCCATCTTGCTGGAGTCCTTCTGGTCCAGGGTGGTCGCGGCCTCGCCGCCGACCTGGTACTTCAGGTTGGTGCCGGCGGCGAGCTCCTTGCCGTCGTCACGCAGCTTCTTGGCGGCGTCGGTGTACTCGTCCGACTGATGCTTGCTCTTGTCGATGGCGACCAGCGCCATCGCGTACTTGTGGTCCTTGGAGTAGGAGTGCATCTGCTCCGAGACCGGGAGGACCTGCTCGACCAGCGGGATCTGCTTGTCGGCCAGCCCCTTGGTGATCTTGTCCATGGCGGCCTGGTCGTTCGCGTCCAGCGCGCCCCCGTCGGCGCGCTCGAAGAGCAGCAGCGCGGACGGCGACTTGTCGGACGGGAAGGCCTTCTGCTGCAGCTGCATGGCCTGGATGGACTCGTAGTGCTTGGGCAGGAAGTCCGCCTGGTCGGTGCTCGCGGTGAGCACGGGAGCGGACCCGATGATCGCGGCGGCCGCGACGACCCACGCCGCGATCACCCACCAGGCGCGGCGGACGACGAAGTGTCCTAGTCGGTGGAACATGCTCGTGATGCCTCCTGGGCATGGTTCACCGCAGCCCTTGGGGACGGGACGCCGGGCGACGGCAGGACCGGCCGGGGGCGCGCGCGGGCGCCCCCTTACCGGTCGGCAGGTAAGTTGGTCTGGAGACTCATCCTACGAGTACTTGCTTGCCGCCCGGCAAGTGGTTTTCGCAGGCCGCCCCCGTTGAGGCCCCCCGTGTCCGCGGCCCCGCACCAGTCTGACTGGTCCGCATACCCATTGACCTCGTGCTCCGGGTGGAGACTGCTCCCCCTCAGGGTGGAGCTTGCCCCTACCCCCGGGGAGGAGGGATCAGGGTCGGAAGGTAGGGAAAACCCCACCCCCGCCCCGAGGCGAGCACCAGGGGCGCCTACCCCGCCAGCCGGATTCCGGGCCGACTCCCGCTTCCCTACCGTCGTCCACGGCGCCGGAACGCACCCCGGCGCCCGGCGGCCGGGGGCCGCCGCCCACCCGGCGCACGACCGCCGCTCTCCCAGGGGGAAGTCCGTGAAGACCAGGCTCGGCATGGCCGCCGCGATGGGCGCCTGGAGCGCCCGGCACAGAAAGACCGCCGTCTTCGGCTGGCTGGTGTTCGTCGTGCTCGCCGCCGTCCTCGGCGGGATGCACGGCAGCACCAAGGTGGGCCGCGACGAATCGGTGCCCGGGCAGGTGTCCCGGGCCGCGCGGATCCTCGACGACGCGGGCCTCACGACCCCGGCGGGCGAGACCGTCCTGGTCCAGAGCCCGGAACTGTCCGCGGACGCCCCCGCGTTCCGGGCCGCCGTCGCCCAGGTGATCGCCGCGGTCGACGCCACCGGCAAGGCCGCCGCCGTCCGCTCCCCGTACGACACCAGGGCCGTGTCCGCGGACGGCCACTCCGTGCTCGTCCAGGTCACGCTCAAGGGCGACCGGGAGGAGGCCGTCACCAACGTCCCCGCCGTCATGGCCGCCGTGGCCGGCGTCCAGGGGCAGCACCCCGAGCTGACCGTCGTCGAGCTCGGCGAGGCGAGCTCCGGCAAGTGGATCCAGGACCAGTTCGCCGACGACTTCACCCGCGCCGAGTGGACGGCCGTCCCGCTCGCCCTCGGCATCCTCCTGGTCGCCTTCGGCGCGCTGGTCGCCGCCGTCCTGCCGGTCGTGCTCGCGCTCACCGCGTTCGTCGCGGCCGGCGGCCTGGTCGCCCTCGGCAGCGGGCTCCTGCACACCAGCGACGACGCGAGCTCGGTGATGCTCCTGGTCGGCCTCGCGGTCGGCGTCGACTACTGCCTCTTCTACCTGCGCCGCGAACGCGAGGAGCGGGCCGCCGGACGGGACCTCGCGAGCGCGCTCACCATCGCCGCCGCCACCAGCGGCCGGGCCGTGCTGGTCTCCGGCGTAACCGTCGTCGTCGCCATGGCCGGCATGTTCCTCACCGGCATCGCCGACTTCCGGGCGATGGCCTTCGGCACCATCGTCGTCGTGATCACCGCCGTGCTCGGCTCGCTGACCGTGCTGCCCGCGCTGCTGTCGATGCTCGGCGACCGCGTCGCGAAGGGCCGGGTGCCGTTCCTCGCCAAGCTCCGCCGGCCGGGCCCCAACACGGGCGGGCGCTTCTGGAACGCCGTCCTCACGCCGGTGCTGCGCCGGCCGCTGGCCGCCACCCTGCTGGCCGGGGCGTTCCTGCTCGCACTGGCCGCGCCGCTGCTCACCATGCACACCGCCAACCTGACCTTCCAGCAGCAACTCCCCCGCGGCAACGCCCTCGTGACCGCCTCGCAGAAGATCGAGGCCGCGTTCCCCGGCAGCCCCGCCCCCGCGACCGTCGTCATCAAGGCCACCGACATCTCCTCCCCCGCGATGACCGCCGCGATCGCCGACCTCAAGGCGAGGGCCCTCGCGAGCGGCCGGATGCACGGCCCGGTGGACGTCACCGTGCACCGCGAGCAGAACGTCGCCACCGTCGACATCCCCCTCGACGGCAGCGGCAACGACGCCACCAGCAACGCCGCGCTCAAGGCCCTGCGCGAGGACCTCGTGCCCGCCACCGTCCTCAAGGTGCCCGGCACCGAGGCGCCCGTCACCGGGCAGACCGCCGGATCGCACGACTTCAACGCGAAGATGACCGGCTCGCTGCCCGCCGTGTTCGGCTTCGTCGTCGCCTTCGCCTTCCTCCTGATGCTCACCTCCTTCCGCTCGCTCGCCGTCGCCGCGACCGCCGTCGCGCTCAACCTGCTCTCGGTGGGCGCCGCGTACGGGGTGCTGACGCTGGTCTTCCAGCACGGCGTCGGGGCCTCGCTGCTCGGCACCGCCGGGGTCGGCGCGGTGGAGTCCTGGGTGCCGCTATTCCTCTTCGTGATCCTCTTCGGCCTCTCGATGGACTACCACGTCTTCGTGGTCTCCCGGATCAAGGAGGGCCGCGACCGCGGCCTGCCGACCCGGGCCGCGATCGCCCACGGCATCCGCTCCACGGCCGGGGTCGTCACCAGCGCCGCGGTGATCATGGTGGCGGTGTTCGCGGTCTTCGGCACCCTCTCCATGCAGGCGATGAAGCAGATGGGCGTCGGCCTCGCCGTCGCCGTCCTGATCGACGCCACCGTGATCCGCGCGGTCCTGCTGCCCGCGGTGATGACCCTGCTCGGCGAGCGCAACTGGTACCTGCCGCGCTGGCTCGGCTGGCTCCCGGACCTCTCGCACGGCGAGCCCTTCCCGCCCGTCGGCAGCGCCGCGCCGGCCCCGCACCGCCACCGGGTCGAGGTCTGACGCACCTGTGACCCACGCCGGGCTCCGCATCGCGCGGGGCCCGGCGTCCGTGCGTCATGATGATCACCGTCCGGAGGCCTCCGGATGAACGCCGGCGGAACGGAGCCAGGTCATGATCCCCTTCGACGAGGGCCGCGCCCGGCTGGTGCTCGCCCACGCCTGCGAGTCGGCCGGCCTGCCCGGCCCCGGCGACGCCCGGCTGCTCGCGCTCGGCGAGAACGCCGTCTTCGACCTCGGCGACCCGGCCGTCGTCGCCAAGGTCGGCCGCGGCCCCGAACTGTACGAGCGGGCCCGGCACGAACTCGCCGTCGCCACCTGGCTGTCCGGGCAGGGCGTCCCGGTCGTCCGCCCGTACGACGCCGTCGGGCCCGAGCCGCAGCTCTCGCACGGGCACCCCGTCACCTTCTGGCACCGGCTCGCCCCCGCCGTCCGCCCCGCCCGCCCCGCCGACCTCGCCCCGCTGCTGCGCGACCTGCACCGGCTGCCGCTGCCGCCCTTCCCGCTCGCGCGGCGCGACCTGCTCGCCCCGGTCGAGCGCTGGCTCGCCTCCGCCGAGGGGCACGTCGACCCGGCCGACGTCGCGTTCCTGCGCCACCGCCGGGACGCCTTCGCCGCCGCGCTGCCCGACCTCACCCCGCACCTGGAACCCGGGGTGATCCACGGCGACGCGCTGCCGCGCAACGTCCACGTCGGCCCGCAGGGGCCCGTCCTGCTCGACCTGGAGAACGTCTCGCACGACCTGCGCGAGCACGACCTCGTGGTGCTCGCCCTCAGCCACGACCGGTACGGCGTGCCGGGCGAGGAGTACCTGGCCTTCACCGCGGCGTACGGCTGGGACGTGCGCGACTGGCCGGGGTTCGCGGTACTGCGCGGCGCCCGGGAGACGGCCAGCGCCTCGTGGGTGGCGCAGCAGGCGGCGGGCAACCCGGCGGCGCTGGCGGAGTTCCGGCGGCGGGTCGGCTCGCTGCGCGACGGGGCGACGGACGTGCGCTGGCACGCGTTCTGAGGCGGGCGGGGTAGCCGTGGTGGCGGGCGGGATGGCCGTGGCGGCGGGCGGGGTAGCCGTGTTGGGGGGTGGGTGCCAACCCGGGCGGCTGTGAGAAGACTCCTAAGGCGAATCGGTCCGGCGCGCAACCGGGGCAACTACGATCGGCGTCCTATCGGACAGTCATCCTGGCCGAGAGGATCGGCACCCGCCTTCAGTTCCCAGGAGCCGCCGCCATGCCCCAGTCCGCCGCCCGCCGGCCCGCCTCCCCGAGCCGCTCGGCCCGTCTGAGCCGCCGGCTGATCACGGGCAGTGCCGTCGTCGCCGCCGCACTGGGCCTCGCCGCGTGCGGGACGGCCAGCGGGGCGCTCCAGCCCGGCGCCGCCTCGTCCGCGAAGGGCGCGCTCACGATCTCGCCGACCACCGGCCCGGCGACGGCCGTCCCGGTCACCCCCGATTCGGACGGCGCGCCCGTCACCACGGGGGCGGGCACCCCGGCCGCGCCGCCGGTCGCCCCGCGCACGCCGAAGCAGCCGGACAGCTCCCCCGGCACGAGCCCGTCCACGGCCGCTCCCTCGACGGCGAGCCCGTCCGGCGCGAGCCCGTCGACCGCCGCGCCGGCCGCCCCGGCGGTGCCCGCCACGCCGATCTCGGCGACCACCGTGATCGGCTCGACCGCCTCCGGCGGCCGGAGCGTCGCACTCACCTTCGACGACGGCCCCGGGCCCGCCACCCCGCAGATCCTCGACCTGCTCGCCCAGTACAACGTCAAGGCCACGTTCTGCGAGATCGGCCAGAACGCCGCCGCCAACCCGGGCATGGTCAAGAAGGTCCTCGCGGCCGGGCACCGGCTGTGCGACCACAGCGTCCACCACCCGCAGCCGTTCCAGAAGCTCCCGCACGACAAGGCGGTGGCCGAGATCTCGGGCGCGAAGGACATGATCGTCCAGGCCGGCGGCCCCGGCACCCAGGTCACCTGGTTCCGCGCGCCCGGCGGCGGCTTCAGCGCCGACAACGAGCACATCGCGGCGGGCCTCGGCATGGAGTCCCTCGGCTGGTCGGTCGACCCGCGCGACTGGTCCCGCCCGGGCGTGCCGGCGATCGTCTCCACCGTCCAGAGCCAGCTCAAGCCCGGCGGCGTGATCCTCATGCACGACGGCGGCGGCGACCGCAGCCAGACCGTGGCCGCCCTCAAGCAGCTGCTGCCGTGGCTGGTCGCCCAGGGCTACACCTTCGACTTCCCGGCGGCGTAAGCCAGTTGGCGATCAGCTGACGGCCCGCCAGTCGAGCAGCAGCCGGTAGACCTGGCGGGAGCCGCCCTCCGGCCCCGGTTCCGCCGCCTCGGCCGCGGTGAAGCCCAGCCGTTCGTAGAACACCCGGGCTCCGCTCACCACCGCGCCCGGATGACCGGCGCCGAACGTCACCACCTCGACGGTCGCCGGGCGGCTCCGGACCTGACGGCGCAGCACGTCATCGGCCCGAACCAGTGCTCGACCTCGGCGGCGAGGGCGAGGAAACCGGGCAGGTCGGCGGGATCGGCGGGGCGAGTGATCATCCGGCGAGTCTGCCAGGGTGCGCCGCTGGTAGCGTCGCAACCTTCGCCGCCCGCGGCCGGAGTACCCAGGAGGTCCCCGTGACCGACCCTCAGCGTCGCCTGTCCGTCGCCCTCGACGCCCTGGACGCAGCCGTCGCCCCCTTCGCCGAGCAGCCGTTCACCAGCGGCGGCTGCGGCCACTGCCACAGCGACGAGGACCTCGCCGCGCTCGCCGGGCCCGCCCGGCTGGTGCCCGAGGACCTGCTCGCCCTGGTCGCGATCGAGACGCCCGGCCACTGGGACGACTTCCCCGGGCTGTACCGCCGGCTGGCGCCCCGGATCGTCCGGGGCGTGATCGCCGGCACCCTGCCCGTCGACCACGCGTGGATCGCCTCCTGGCTGGTCCGCGCCCGCTGGCAGGACTGGCCGGCCGCCGAGCGGACCGCCCTGGACGCCGTCTGGTCCGCGTGGTGGACGGCCGTCCTCGCCGAGCACCCGGGCACCGTCCGCTCGGCCACCGTCGCCCTGGAGACCGTCGCCGTCGCCACCGGCGGGCTCGGCCGCTGGCTCGACGAATGGACGCGCACCCGCACCGGCCCCGCCGACCGGCACCTCGACGACGCCGTCGACGAGTGGCTCTTCGAGTGGCAGCTGGCCGACCTGAGGTTCGGCTTCCTCGACGAGGTGCACGCCACGCCCGAGTTGATGCCCTGGCTGCTGTCGCTGGCACCGGGGCGCGTCGGGGCCGGGGCCCTGAAGGAGATCGAGGAGATCGCCCGGGGCTGACCGGCCGGGAGCGGCCGCCAGGGCGTGCCTTCGGGGCCAGGCGGGCAGGCGGGCAGGCGGGCAGGCGGGCAGGCGGCGTCAGGGTGCGTCACGAGGCGGAGGGCCGTCCTCGCACCGGATGCGCTCGGGCGCGGCGGCGGGCTACCGCAGCGGCCAGCGGGGGTCGACCACCGCCTGCGGGTCCTTGCCGCGGCGCAGCCAGGACTGCAGGCCCTCGGCCCACTCCCGGTACCAGTGGACCTGGCGCTCGTGCAGGTCGGCCGGGGCCACGTCGCCGACCTCGGCGCGGTAGCGCTCGGCGAGGGCGACGGCGACGCGGACGGCGGCAAGGGCGTCGCTGCCGGCCTCGTGGGCGTCGGTCAGCTCAACCCCGTACACCTCGCAGACGCGCTGCAGGGTGCGGGAGCCCTTGCGGTACTTGTCCACCGCCCGGTCGATGACCAGCGCGTCCAGCACCGGCCCGACCGGCCGGCCGAGGCGCTCGGCGAGCGTCGCCAGCCCGTGCCGGCGCAGCTCGGCGTCGAGGAGGGAGAGGTCGAAGGGCGCGTTGAACCCGACCACCGGCCGCCCCGCCGCGAGCCGCTCGCAGAGCGCGCCGGCTATCTCGTCCACCGCCTCCTTGGCCGGCCGCCCCTTGCGCCGGGCGACGTCGTCCCCGATCCCGTGGATGGCCTCCGCCTCGGCGGGGATCGGCACCCCGGGGTCGAGCAGCCAGCCGGCGACACCCACCCGCCGGGCCCCGACCGTGTCCACGAGCGCGGCCGTGACGATGCGGTCCACGGCCGGGTCGGTGCCCGTGGTCTCCAGGTCGAAGCCGACCAGTGGCAGCTGCCACCAGTTCATAAGGGTGAGTCCTTCCGTCCTCCAGCGCGAAACAGCCCCTATCATCACCCGCCCCACCGACAACCCAGCCGCCCAGGGGTCCGATCCAGGAGTTCGCCGGGCCTAGGCTGGTCCTCGGACCCACCCGGAGGAGCCGACCATGAGCACCGCGCCGAACCTGCCCGTCCCCCCTCGCCGGCCCGACGAGCCCCACCCGCTTCGGACGATCAGAGAGATCCGTGCGTCCCTGCCTGAGGACCAGGTCAAGCACTTCGACGCCGAACTCGCCGACACCGACATCGACGAACTTCCGGCGATACTGCACCGCTGGGCGACCCTGGGAACCGACGGCTTCATCGACTTCCTCCTGACGACGCCCTTCGAAGGGCTCGAATTCGGAGCGCGCTCCTACGACGACGAGGCCGGCCCCGAGTGATCTACCTGCTGGACACCAACGTGGTCGCCGAGCTGACCACTCGACCGAAACCGGCCCCCTCCGTCGTCGAATGGGCTCGATCCGTCCCGGCAACCGCGCATTACCTCAGCGTCATCACCATCGCGGAAATCGAGGCGGGAGTCGATGCCACGCCCGACCCGCTGCGCAGCGTCGTGCTTGAACGGATTCTCGATGGCATCCGGGCGGAGTACCAGGGGCGGATCGCGGCGATCGGCGAGCGGGAAGCCTCCGCCTACCTCACCGTTCACCGTCGGCTCAAGAGCACCGGGACGAGCGTCGATCCACCCGACGCGCTGATCGCGGCCACGGCCATCGCGAACGGTTGGATGCTCGTCAGCCGCAACGTCAAGCACCTCGCCCGGACCGGCGCGAACGTGCTGAACCCGTGGGAGTACTGAGGGCCCGCCATGTCGTCGGCCCCGGCCGCAACCGGCGCCCGGGGCCCGCGTCCTGCCGTCGGACCCGCGTTTACCGGGTCGGGCGGGTGAGGGTGAGGTGGCTCGGGAGGAGGCTGGATGCCACGGCCAGGAGCAGGCAGGCGGCGGTGGCGATGCCCATGGGGGTCCATGGGAGGTGGAAGGCGATCTCGGTCTGGCCGGCCAGGATGCGGTGGTCGATCAGCGCCGTCGCGCCCCACTGGGTGAGTGCGGTGACGGCCAGGGCGAGGACGGCGGCGGTGGCGACGACGAGGACGGCCTCCAGGGCGACCATCGACAGCACCTGCCGGCGCACCGTCCCGGCGAGCCGCAGGACGGCGAAGTCGCGGCGGCGGTCGGCGGTGGACATCACCATGGTGTTGACGATCGCGATGAGCGCGTAGAACAGGGCCGGGCCGAGGATCGTGCTGGTGGCGATCCACGCGTAGTGGGCGCCGGGGTCGGGGCCGGGCCGGCGGGCGTCGGTGAGGGTGCCGCCGAACGTCGCGGCCGGGGCGTCGGAGAGGTGGACGGCGCCGGGGCGGGCGTCGGCCAGGTGCGCGGTGACGGCGTCGCCGCTGAGCAGGACCTCGTCGAGGCCGAGCTGGGTGCGGTAGACGAGGGCGAGCCGCAGGCTGGTGACGGTGCCGTCGGCGAGCCGCAGGTTGACCTGGTCGCCGAGCTTCCAGCCGTGGCCGCGGGCCTGGTGGACGGAGGCGGCGAGGGTGGCGCCGTGCAGGTCGGCGGCGCTGCCCTCGACGGCGGGCAGGGTCCACGCGGTGGCGAGGTCGCCGGAGACGACGGTGGCGGCGGACGGCACGGAGGCGGCCGAGTCCTCGCCGTGGTCGTCGAAGGACGCGGTGTCGGCGCCGAGGCCGGTGATCACGGTGGGGGTGGTGGCGGTGGCCCGCAGGCCGGGCCGGTCGGCGGTGAGCCGGGCGAGGGTGTCGACGGGCAGCGGGACGGCGCCGGGGCGCAGCACGTAGCGGGCGGCGGCGGTGGCCCGGCCCTGGGCGGTCATGGCGTCGGCGAAGGCGGCGGTGGCGCCGACGGCGGTGCCGGTGAGCGCGATGGTGAGGAAGGCGGGGGTGGCGGTGGAGACGGTGCGGCGGACGGCGGTGAGCGCGTTCTGCCGGGCGAGCAGGGGTGCGGCGGCGACGGCCCGGCGCAGCGGGGCGCTGAAGGCGCGGACGAGGAGCGGGACGAGCAGCGGCGCGAGGAGGGCGAGCGCGGCGATCGTCATGAGGTCGGCGGCCATGACCCACTGGGAGGCGAGCTGCGGGTCGTCGGGCTGGTCGCCGGGGGCGGGGGGCATGCTCGGGGCGGCGAGGTAGTAGCCCACGGCGCCTGCCAGGGCGAGGAGTTGGGCGCCGGCGCAGGCCCAGCGCAGCGGCGTCATGACCTTGCGGTCGACGGCGGCGTCGCCGAGGGCTTCGACGGCGCGGACCCGTCCGGCCCGCAGGGCGGCGCTGACGGCGCCGAGGAGGGCGACGAGCAGGCCCACGGCGGCCGCGACGAGCATCGGGGTGAGGGCGGGGTGGGAGGTGAAGCCCTCCTGCGCCGCGCCGCGGGCGACGAGCCAGGCGGCGAGGGCGGGTGCGGCGGGCAGGGAGAGGAGGCAGCCGGAGACGGCGGAGGGGTTGGAGGAGGAGGCGGGCGCGGTGGTTGTCTGCGTCACGGGCTGGGGTGCCCTAGAGGGGGGTCTGGGCTTGTCGGTGCTCGCGGGGGCGCGGGTGGGCGCGGGG